>JAAZEK010000345.1 GCA_012512335.1 Clostridiales bacterium
AGGAAGTGTGATACTTAATTTTCCAGGTCATGAAAATTATAGCAATTATTATCGTGAGCTTGATCTTGATAAGGCAATTGCGAAAACCACTTACACTGTTGATGGAGTTACATATACACGAGAATACTTTTCTTCTTTCGTAGATGACATCATCATTATGCATGTTACTGCAAGTAAAAAAGGGGCACTCTCTTTTGATGTTGAATATAAAAATCCTGCAGAGCATACCATATTTAATAAAGAGAATGTTTTAGTCCTCGAGGGGAAAGGTACCAATCATGAAGGTATAGAAGGTAAAGTTTGTTACCAGATACAGAGTGCTGTAAAAAACAAAGATGGAAAAGTGAATGTAACCGAAAATAAGATATCAGTAATAAATGCAACGGAAACTACAATCTATATCTCTATAGGTACAAACTTCATTGATTATAAGACCATTGGAAAGAACTATGAAAAGAAGGCGTCAACTATACTGGCAGCAGCTTTGAAGAAAGATTATAGATCAGCTAAAAAGAAGCATACCGAAGTGTATGATAAACAATTTGAGCGTGTAAAACTGAATTTAGGTAACATGCCGGGTGTTTCAAACCAAAATACTATCCAAAGAATCAAGGATTTTCAAAATGATCAGGATCCCGCTCTCGTAAGCCTTTTATTTCAATTTGGTCGCTATTTGTTGATTAGTTCATCTCAACCTGGTGGACAACCAGCAAATCTTCAGGGAATATGGAATAACAGCATGAACCCTGCATGGGACAGTAAATATACAATCAACATTAACATGGAGATGAATTACTGGCCTGCAGAAGTGACCAATTTATCCGAGACTCATGAACCTCTTTTTCAGATGGTAAGAGAGCTTAGTGAAAGCGGAAGCAAAACAGCTGAAGTGTTGTACGGAGCTGAGGGATGGGTTGCTCATCACAATTCAGATATATGGAGATCTACCTACCCAATTGATTTTGCTGCAGCAGGTATGTGGCCTACGGGTGGAGGCTGGCTGGTGCAGCATCTTTGGGAGCATTACTTATATACTGGTGATAAGAAATTTCTGGCCAATATATATCCCGTTATGAAAGGATCTGCAGATTTCTTCCTTACATCTTTGGTAAAGCACCCTGTATATGGCTGGATGGTTGTATCTCCCTCAGTATCTCCCGAACAGGGCCCTATTACTGCTGGTACGACAATGGACAACCAGATTGTATTTGATGTATTAACAAGAACCTTTAAAGCAAGTGAAATTCTCGGAGAAGATCCAGGGTATAGAAAACAACTTACGGAGATGATAGAAAAATTACCACCAATGCATATAGGTAAATATTCTCAGTTACAGGAGTGGATTGAAGATGTGGATGACCCAAAAAATGAACATCGTCATGTATCTCATCTTTACGGGTTATATCCTGGAAATCAGATTTCCCCTTATTCAAATCCCGAATTATTTGAAGCAGCTCGTAATTCCCTAACCTACAGAGGAGATATGGCTACTGGATGGTCTATAGGATGGAAAACCAATCTTTGGGCACGTCTACTTGATGGCAATCATGCTTACCATATTATTAACAACATGCTTACGTTAGCTGGAAGAAATCTTGACGGTCGGACTTATCCAAACTTGTTTACTGCCCATCCACCATTTCAGATTGATGGAAATTTTGGTTTAACCGCCGGTGTAGCAGAAATGTTGCTACAAAGTCATGATGATGCAGTACAGCTATTACCAGCTATTCCTGATAATTGGAAAAAGGGAGAAGTGTCAGGACTTGTTGCTCGTGGAGGCTTCGAAGTCTCAATGAAATGGAATAATGGAGAGGTTGAGGAAGTTAAAATATTATCAAAGCTGGGAGGAAATCTTCGTCTCAGATCTTATGTCCCTCTAACTGGTAAGAATCTCAAAAAGGCAGAGGGAGAAAATCCTAACGAATTATTACATTCTGCTC
>JAAZEK010000346.1 GCA_012512335.1 Clostridiales bacterium
AATGCAGGTGTCTTTACTTTTTCTGTGTATTTAATATTAATTTTTCCCTTGATTCCAAGCACAGCCTTACATTCATCATGCAGCATTAGATAAATTCCTTCTTGAATTTCAGAACTTCCATGTTTTTCACCGTTTATACTTATTCTGAATTTCAAATTTACAGCGAACATAAAGCTACCAAGCAAAATTGCACCACCCAACCAGATATAGAAAATCAGCTGCTGAATCTCGATTCTTTGAATCCACTCTATCGCTGAATGACTTTCTTCCTCTAAAGATGGTTGTACTGGTAAAGATGGTTGTACTGGCTGTATTATTATCGGATTATCCAAACCTTGCTTGTTTTGTTCTGGCTGAATTTGTTCTGGTTGGATTTGTTCCTCAGGTGTTTGATTTTGTTGGTTTTGTACTGGTTGATAGTCCAAGCCAGGTTGATTCTGTCCTGCGCTTGTGGTTTTTTCATTTTTATTTATTACAATATCGGAAATGTCATTAATGTTGTCCTTATGTGCTTTATCAGCTACTTCATTAGAATTGTTTGGCCTGGGCTCAGAAATAGATGGAAGTTTCTCAATCTGTACAACCTCTCGATTCATCATAGTGAACAGGTTAAATATACTTAAATTACTCTCTGGAGCATAAGGAACTATTAGTCTGAAAATAACAATAAACCATATCGCATAATGCCATCTCACACCTAATCGATCCTTAAGTATGTGTTTGATTATAAGTATTAAAATAATTAGTACACTCGCTATTATGGAGGTTTGCACTACCCATGAAAATACGTTTTGAATTAGTTGCATGCTATATTGTCACCTGCTTACTCTTTAATTTCACTTAATTATTCTGATTTCTTCTCATCCAATATCTTTTTGAGCTCATCAATTTCGTCTTCAGTAAGCTCTCCCTCTTTGATAAATTTAGTCAACATTAAGTTGAGAGAGCCATTGTACACACGTTCTAAAAAGGAATGATTCTCTTCCCTTATGCATTCTTCTTCTTTGAAAAGCGGGTAGTACAAATAACTACGATCCTGGTTATCGTAACCTAATACACCTTTCTTCACCAACCTTGATAGTAAGGTCTTAATTGTCTTAGGCTGCCAGTCTGAGCTGGAAGACAACTCCTCAATCACCCGCTTGGCAGTATAAGGCGGTTTATCCCAGATGACCTTCATTACCTTCCATTCTGAATCAGATATTTGTGGTACTTCTTTCATTGCAATGCCTCCTAAAGCTTACAATTGTAATCCTAATTATTAAGATTACATGTGTAAGCGTGTTTTGTCAAGTATGATTTAAACTAAGATTTTAACATGATTGATAAAAAACGAATTAATTATCGCCCAAAATAAATAGCTCTAATTTATTTTCCGCTTGAAATTTCCCATAGATACAAAGATGCGACTGTACAATATGGCGAATATGTTTCCCTATATTTTTGAAATTCTATTTCCGTTAGGTCTTCTAAATTATAAAGCTTCATTATACCCCGGCGAATCCCAAGGTCCTTAGAGCTCAATATGTTGGGTCTCTGCAATGAATGTATCAGCATCATTTGAGCTGTCCACTCACCTACACCTTTCAGTTTTACTAATTCTTCTATTACTTCCTCGTCACTAAG
>JAAZEK010000347.1 GCA_012512335.1 Clostridiales bacterium
GCTTTGCTATTTGTGTTCCCTGTTGATTGATTCCCATTAGTATTGGTTCCATCCATATTATAAAATTTATACAAATTGCCACCTGATGTAGTATCTATGATTACATTGTTGTTAGCGATAAATTCCCTCATACTTTCTATATAGATTCTCTCTCTTATAATCTGCGGGTTTTTCACATATTCGGCATACAAGGCCTGAAACTCGGCAACTTCCGCATTAGCTTGAGCGACCACTCGGGCTCTGTGAGCCTTAGCTCCTTCGATTAATTGAGTAGCCTCAGACTCAGCTTTCGGCACTACTGTATTGGTGTACTTTTGAGATTCTTCGATTTTACCATTTCGATACTGATTGGCTTTCTCTACTTCTCGGTAAGCTGTATCAACTGAATCTAGCAAAGATGTGTTCTGAGTTTTAACTTCAATGATATCAACACCAGCTTCATAAGAATTCAATTTGCGCTGTATCTCTGGTTTGATTTCTGCATCAATTGATAATTTATCAGTAAGAGCCTGATCTAGTGTTACCGATTGAAGAGTATTACGTAAAGTGTCCTCCAAAACCAAGCGAATAGTGTTTTCCAGGTCATCTACCTTGTATAGGTAATTAATGGGATCTATGACTCGGTATTCAACAATTAACTCAGTGAGTACCAAAGAACTGTTATTGCCTACAGCTTCGACTATGACAATTTGCTCCTCGGGTATTTCTTGATAGTCAGATGTCTGCATGGTACCGAAACCACTCAATGTACGATATCCATATTCGATTTGATGACGTCTGGCTAAAGATACCATGTTAGCACCTTCTATAAAAGGCATCTTAAAATGAATTCCTGCATCATTAACTACCCTAGATGCGCTACCAAAACGAGTTATTACTGCTGCTTCACCTGTGTTCACCTTATATACAGATGAGACAATTAGAATAAACACAAGCAATATAGCTGGAACAAAAATCAAAAGCTTCTTAAGCTTTTTAAGATTCTCCTGCGTTTTTCTTCGATATTCAAAATTATTTTCCATGAAATCCCCCTTGAAAGTTGTTAGTTTTGTATTAGCATAGAAAAACTCTAAGCACCTGTATTTATTATAACATACGTGCAAGTCGTGAGTCGACTTGATTCACACCGTTTCAATAAACACATCAGGCAAAAATCTTAATTATTGCTTCATTAATTGTGTTTATTATACCATCATTGTATAAGAAAGAGAGGAAATAATCGCTGAAAAAATCAAAGTTTATAAGAATAAAGCTTAGCAGAATTTCTGCTAAGCTTCATTAAAATTAGAGTAAAATCATTTGTTTTCAATCTTCACAGGTAATCCTGTTTCCATAGACTTATTACAAGCTAGTGTAAATTCCAAGGAGCGAATAGCGTCCTCGTAAGGCGACCGTATTTTTGATGCGTCACCTGTAATTACAGCATCGATAAAGGTACGGTCGCACAGGATACCCGCATCCCCATCCTGTTTATATACAATTCCTTCTACGTTAGAAGCGCCCATACCGCCATCACCTTTTACAACAAAGCCTTCTGATTCTTCATCAGCTGTTACTTCATTTTCGTCTTCATAGCCGAACAATTTAAGATCACTTAATATACGAAGCTCTGCTCTAGAATCTCTAGCACTGAAAACAATTTTACTCTCAAAGGAGTCACCGCTAGTGGCGTAGCACCCTGTAGAGATAGCCGCTAGAGCTCCATTTCGGAAACGAACTACTGTTGTAGAAAGGTCATCGGTATTATAATCTTCTATCTCGTTTACAAAGCCTCTGGTTCCCATAGTAAATACCATTTCAGGTTCATCAAATACGTAACGTATGATGTCAAACTGATGAATGGTCTGCTCTACAATCTGGCCACCAGATGTATCCTTATTCCTCCACCAGTCGACCATGGGAACACCGCCCATACGTGTACAGTCCACAAAAACAATTTCTTTGTCTTTAATAAACTTTACATTGGGCTCAACTAGGTTACTATATCTGCATTGGAACCCAGAAGCAGTAATCAATCCAGCTTTTTTTGCTTCGTCACGGATTTTTCTTGCTAGGTCAAGGTCTAATGCGACAGGCTTTTCAACAAAGAAGGGGATTCCTCTTCTAATGGTCTCAAATTCTATTTCTCCATGCTGAGTTGGAGGAATGCAGATAAACACCATATCTGGTTGTATTTCATCATACATTTCCTTATAATCAGTAAATGCTTTTCCACTACCAGCCTTCTCAACAAATCCTTCTGCACGTTCAAGTATTAAATCGCAGAACCCTGCTAACTTAATGTCATTAAACTCTAAAAAGTGGCTGAGGTGATATCCACCGATTCCTCCGCAGCCGATCATTGCAAGTTTTTTCATTTTATTATTTTCCTCCTTTTTTAGGCCACTAGGCACGGAGCACCAGGCAATAGTACTAGCTTCGGGTTACGAGTATCAATGCCTATCGCCCATAGCACATAGCACATCACCAATCACTCAAATGCTAGAATTATATCCAATGCCATTGATGTCGTCTTATACAAATACTCAGGACAATCCGCCATTACACCTAGCTCCGCTGTTAAATAGCTGTCATAGCCTACCTTTTTCAGTGCTGGAATAACTTTTTTCCAATTTACACTGCCTTCTAACAGATTCACGAACAAGCCACCACTATTTAGTCCACCCTTTCGCTTAAAGTCCTTTACATGAATCTTTCTGATTCTAGAATCAAGTATCTCTATCCAATATTCAGCCTCAGAAAATGCAATTACATTGCCTACGTCGAAATAGGCACCTATGTAAGGGCTGTCCAGCTCATCTATGAAATTTTTCATATCAAAGGGGGAGGTAAAAAAGCCATTCCAAACATTTTCCACACCTACATTAATTTTAGAGGCTTCTATCTCTGGTTTGAGTTCCTGCAAAGCACGTGAAGAATTCTCATAAGCCTGAAGTAGAGAAATTTCATCTGTCATACCACCTGGTACTGTAAGTATTGTATCAGCCCCTAAAGCTGTAGCACATTCTATTTGTTTTCGAATGATATCCTTTGCATATTCCCGATCTGCTTCCAAGTTAGAGGCCAACTTACCACCAGTTAAGGAAGTAGAAATACTTCCAACCTTTAGCTGATACTTCACCGCCAATTGATTGATCTCCGCAAAAGTTTCCTTGTCGCTACTCATAGTCAGGGAGTGCCCCGAGCTATTGTCCTTGTCTACATTCAACTCAATTCCATCGAAGCCTGCTTCTGAAATGGCTTGAAACATTGCTTCAAAGGAAACACCCTGGGGTATTGACCAGGCATTGATTGCTTTTTTCACATTAATCCTCCATTCTATACTTTGTAAAAATTTGTTAATCAAACCTTATAGATTAACATCATACTCTTTGCACTCATTCAATTCTATATTTTTAGTCGATTTCCTTCTACAAAATACTATTATATAATTTTATACTCAAAAGAAATAGGATTAATGTGTGTAAGTCTATTGCGTCGTGTTCAATATACTAAGTCAATCGAAGCGCTACTGTCATCTTAAAAATTTTGTATTAAAGGTTACTGTTCACTGGGAAGTAAAATAATAAATATATTCCAGTCGCTGTTGCCATCACGAATCAATCTAGAGCTCATATCAGCTGAAAATACTACACCTTCCAAACTACTTCGTTCAGACAGTGAAAGGTGCTTAACGCATTTTCTGCTGATATTCGCTAAGATTGATAATCGTTCCTGCAAAGGCTTCTTCCATATGATTTATTATTTTGCAGTGAACAGTAACTATTAAAGCTTTAATTAAAGCAGTTGAAGTAATCTCAACTGCTTTTTGGTTTGTTGCTTTATCTGTTGTTACTTTGCTTTTTAGTTGCTTTCTCTTTTTAGTCTCTCTATCTGTTTCTTTATCAAGTACTTTACTTGTATGCATGCCTTGCCTGTTCCTGAGACATCTTGCTAATTATCTTGCGAATACTATCTTCGGACAGATGATAGCGTGTAACTAAATCTTGTACCTGCAATCCTTTTCTATATAGACGATGGATTTCCTGATTTCTTTTTTTAATTAGCTGTCTAGTGCCATTGTTTTCTCCCCATTTAGCCCTAGTATTATCTTCTTTGGGGATATAGATAAGTTCTCCCTGTATATATTTTTGTAGTTCCTGAAGTAATTCACAGGGAAGTACATCCTTTCCGTTCTTGTAACCCAATGATCGCAACCTCCTTGTAGCTTGTTCCTATTGTGTTGTGGTCAAATATTATTATTGTAATCACTTGGGTTTCACCTCCATTCACTTGTACTTTTGTTGGCTAGAA
>JAAZEK010000348.1 GCA_012512335.1 Clostridiales bacterium
CAAATACAACAACTGGCGGTGCATGAAATACAAAGGCAGCAATCAGCGCTGATGGTATCACAATCAGCCATACATGAAGCAAATCATTTATAAGTACAAAGTATATAGAACCTCCAGCTCTTACAATTCCTGTTAGTACGGACATTTGATATGAGGTCCCAACAAGCATAATGGACAAAACAGTAATAAACTGTGAAGCCATGGCCAAGGTATCATCAGAAATGTTATATAAGCGAAGTATGAAGCCTTTAGATGCGAACATAACTAGTGCAGATATTACCCCTATAATAAGAAACAGAATTTGCAGCTTTTTGGCATAGCTCTTCACAGTATCATAATTACCTGAGCCAACGGTTTGACCTATGACAATTGATGATGCCCCTGCCACACCATATACTCCTACGCTTACTATTTGAAATACAGTGTTAGAAATGCTGACAGAGGCAAGAGCTGTAGACCCTAATCTTCCTACTATTGCTCCTTGTACAGCCAGATTTATTCCCCAAAGAATATCACCAGCTATAACAGGAAATCCATATTGAAAGAAGTCCTTAAGTAGTACCATATTAGTCTTTATAAGATCCTGGAATCTAAAATTCAGCTTATTTTCTACAAATCGAACATAGACAAGTATCACTACAAATTCTACCATTCGGCTTATAAGTGTAGCGATAGCCGCACCTTCTACTCCTAAAGCAGGCGCACCCAGTTTTCCAAAGATTAATACCCAGTTAAGAAAAACATTTGTGAAGAAGGCTAACAAAGATACATAAAGACCA
This sequence comes from Clostridiales bacterium, assembly GCA_012512335.1. Lineage (GTDB taxonomy): Bacteria > Bacillota > Clostridia > Caldicoprobacterales > DTU083 > UBA5454. The sequence goes on from JAAZEK010000348.1 coordinate 780, forward strand.
ATCTTCACCCGTTCAATACATCTCATAGAGCTTATTAGTATTTGTGTAAGACAGAAAAAGATGTATGAAAAGCGTATAACTTTTAAATATGAAAATGCCTCTGGAATGACAGCCTCTTCATCAGTAAAAAGCCGCAAAATTTCATTAGGAAAAAGCAAGGTAGCTACAAGCAATATAATACCAGCTACTAAGCTTGCTTTAAGAGCAATACTCATAATAGATTTTACGCTCTCTTTATCCTCTTTTCCCCAATACTGGGTTATCAGTATGGTCATTGCAGCTCCAAGACCAATAACCGCCATATGGAGTAAGCCCTGCAGCTGATTGGCTACATACGCACCAGATAAGGCTAGTTCACCAAGAGAACCTACCATTAGATTGTCAGCAAGACCTACGGAGTAAGTTATTATATTTTGTAATGCGATAGGAATCGCTAGTCGAATGACCCAACGGTATACACCCTGAGTGCTATTATTCCTTATAGTATTCTGCATAGTTCTAGTTGATCCTTTCAATATTTCCTTATTATTTTATACAATCTTATAGTAACATAAGAATTAGTGGAATTGTAATGATTGATAAAATCGTAGATATGCTGATTAGCCTGGAAGCTAGCATAGCATCGCCTTCAAATTTTTCTGCAAATATAGCAGTATTAGCTGCCGCTGGCATGGCAGTCAGTATAACACAAACCTGTAGCACAACCTGCGGTAGGGGGAAAAGCCGTAAAATCCCATAGACCAACAAAGGTAGAATAATCAATCGTACTGCAGAGCCCACATAGATTTCTTTGCCCTTAAACAGTTGACGGAAAGGAACATTGGCTAGCAAACAGCCAACAATCAACATAGATAGGGGTGAAGTCATAGAGCCTACCATAGACACTGCTTCAAATATTGGTTTGGGTAATTGAATTTGAAAAAGAAAAAGCACCATTCCAACTGCTACTGAAATGATAATGGGATGAGTCAGTATCTTTTTCAAGGTGTCCTTATCACTGCTGCCTGTAAACACCATAGTACCGTAAGACAAAGCTAGCACATTAAAAGGTATTACATATAGAGCGCCATAAAATACACCTATGCTCCCAAATACACTCTGCAGAACGGGAAAACCCATGAATCCGCAATTGGAAAACACTGTAATATACTTCAGAACATTTTGCGTCCGCTTCGGATAGCGAATATATAAAAATTTCCCTAAAAACATTGAAAATAAGTGTATAAACACAGATGAGGCTAGAACTAATAGTGCATTTCTTAACCTATCAGATGAAAGCTCAAACTGAAATGAAGAGATTATAAGAAGAGGTTGGGTAACCTGTAATAGCAGAGTGGAAAGCTTTCCAGTCATATCAGCTGTTACTATATCTCGTTTTCTTGCATAAAGCCCTACTAAAATAATTAAAAACAAAACTACAACCTGATTGACAATCACTGTGATATCCATGCTTAACCCCCGCAGTATTATTCGAACAATTCTTATATGCAACACACGAGATATATATTATCACAAAAACATATAATTTTCTTCATGTATGAAATATATTTCACGGAGGATCTGCGCCATGGTTACTTTTCACTGAGAATTAAAATGATAAATATATTCCAGTCGCTGTTGCCATCACGAATCAATCTAGAGCTCATCTCAGCTGAAAATACTACACCTTCCAAACTCACTGCGTTCAAACAGTGGAAGGTGCTTAACGCATTTTCTGCTGATATTCGCTAAGATTGATAATAGTTCCTGCA
>JAAZEK010000349.1 GCA_012512335.1 Clostridiales bacterium
GTAAACTCACTAAAATTTTCTTTAATTCCGCCATGGAAGGCACCTCCTAAAACTACGATCATCCTGTTTATCGCATAATTCCACATTAGTATCTTCTACAACAAGGATTATAATCCTCTATGTAATTTATCCCACTATTAGTCCTAACACAAGTCCGTATACAAGTTACTATGGTGTATTCATAAAACCCAAAACATGGGACTTCAATCAGCTCAGTTCACTACAGAGGAAAAGACCCTGTTGGTTAGCACATGGAATACAAACTCTTAAAGACATTTGGGATGGCTTCTATTATATCTCCTGCAATCATACCTGTCTCACCTAACTTTTTAGCCGCTTCGTCTCCTGCCCTTCCATGAGTAAAGCATCCAAGAACCGCCGCTTCGTAGGGCGGATACCCCTGAGCTAGCAATGAAGCAATCATACCAGTTAACACATCACCGCTGCCACCCTTGGCCATTCCCGAGTTTCCAGAAGTATTGATATAGATTCTACCTTTTGGCTCAGCGACAATAGTAGCAGCCCCTTTTAACAGAACAATGCATCCATATTCGTCAGCCACTTGAGAAGTCACTTCCATAGGACGTTCCAGTATATCTTCCAACGACAAGCCCGTCATACGAGACATTTCTCCAGGATGAGGTGTCAGAATCACAGGTGCCTTGTGGGACTTTATCAGCTTCATATCCTTCGATATATGATTTAGTCCATCTGCGTCTATTACTATGGATATATCAATTTTGCCAAGAATATTACACAAAATTTCAAAAACTCCAGAGCTTTTACCACAACCAGGACCAATAGCCAGTACATTCTTGCCCCTTAGTAATTCGGCAACATCGCGTAGAGACTCGGTAACGAGCTGTCCTTCTCCTCTATCTTCAATTGGAAATGTCATAACCTCTGTTAGCTTTTGTTCCATGATGGGGTTTAATTCCCTAGGAATTCCCAGTGTGACCAAACCTGCTCCAGTTCGCTGTGCTGCCAAAGAAGTCAGGTGAGCTGCTCCAGTAAGTCCGGTTGAGCCCGCAATTACTGCAAGCTTGCCAAAATTGCCTTTGTGGCTGTTTGGGGGTCTTAGCTTTAGCATATTAGCAGCTTCATGGTCAGTTAAGGTGAATTGTCTAGCGCTTACACTTTGGGGACTGTCAGTAGGTAGGCTAATGGGCACCACATGAACTTTACCAGAGTACTCTCTTCCTGGGTACAACAAATGTCCCGTCTTTAAATATCCGTAGGTGACAGTGTGAGTCGCCTTGAATGCTGAACCCATGACATGACCAGTTTTTCCATTTATACCTGAGGGGATGTCGATGGAAACAATAGGAATTGAAGCTCTGTTAAGCTTATTGAGATAGACTTTCTCCTGGATGTTATCAGTATTATTGGGATTGTCAGTCTTGTCGATACTGTCAGTATTATTGGGATTACGATTTTTGTCTTGTTTCATAGTTTCATTGTTTACCAAGTCAATAATATTCTTATATAAACCAGTAATTGGCCTATCCAGCCCTGTACCGAAAAAACCCTCAACAATAAAATCAGAGTTTGAAAAAAGAGGATACAGCTGATTTATATTTCTTTCACTATGCAACCAGTAAACTCGTAAATGATTGGCTTGAGTAAAATGTGCATTGAAACTCTTTTGATGGTCATCATCGGTTTCTAATGATTCCAATATATTAAGATTGGTTTCCGCATCGCCTTTTGGTCTTCTTCCATCCTCGCTGACAATCACAACTTCTGTTTGATAGCCATGCAAGAACAAATGTCTGGCAACTGCCAATGCATCTCCGCCATTGTTTCCACAGCCTGCCAACACCAATACCTTTGAAGGCGCTGGATAGTGCTTTAAAATAACCTGTACAGTCTGTAATGCGGCATTTTCCATAAGGACAATGCCTGGAATTTGAAATTCCTCGATAGCTCGCTTATCGATTTGTCTCATTTCTGATGGTGTTACCACATACATGCATTACGACCTCATTTCTAAATTTTATCCATAGTCAAGATGCACACTTCTATAAGTGGCGCGTTCGCTCTTATGAATTCAGGTGGAGTTGAGTCTCTATCTGAATCCCAGAAGTTTTGGCCATAGGCAACATGAGTTAACTCAGCTAGCGCCAATATTTTTCGCAACGCTTCAGAATGACAAGCTCTAAATGAAGGATCTTAGATCACTAATTTATGTCTCAGGCGCCTCACTATCTATAATAACTTGGGCAGCAGCCAGATCCTTTATGTGAGTTATGGAAACCAGCACCTGCTTACCACCCATTTCTTCTAGTCTTTGCTTGGCTGCACCACTTAAGTTGACATAAGGCTTTCCCTTTGGATCTTGAACTATTTCTATATCAGTCCAGCCAATAGTCCCAAAACCTGTTCCTAAAGCTTTGGATACAGCTTCCTTGGCCGCAAATATACCCGCAGCAGATTGTCCATTTTGTTTACGCCTTAAAATATAAGCCTGCTCTGAAGAGGTGTATATTTTATCTAGAAATCTGTTGTTTAGTAATTTACTTTCAACTCTGGCTGTTTCGATTATGTCCAGTCCAATACCCAATATCAATTAGTTCCCGCCTTTTATTATAGAAGTTAGCACTATTGGTATTTTTATTTAATTCACGAAGTTTCCCTCGTGACCATAATTCTTGTAACTTTCTTGTGAATAGTATATCCCTTTTTCTATCCTACATCAACTATTTCCAGATAGCTTGTGCTATAATATATTTTGTGAAGTTACTGTTCACTGGGAAGTAAAATAATAAATATATTCCAGTCGCTGTTGCCATCACGAATCAATCTAGAGCTCATCTCAGCTGAAAATACTACACCTTCCAAACTCACTGCGTTCAGACAGTGAA
>JAAZEK010000035.1 GCA_012512335.1 Clostridiales bacterium
ATTATTATGAAGCTGCGGTGCTTGACGGAGCAACCAAGTTTCAACAGGCACGTTTTATAACAATTCCTCATCTGCGATTTATTATAGGAATATCTCTGATTCTTTCCATGGGCTCCATCTTTCGAGGAGATTTCGGACTGTTTTTCAATGTAACTATGGATAAAGGAAGACTCTATCCTGTAACAGACGTTATAGATACCTATATTTATCGTGCGTTGACTTATTTAAGCAATGTAGGTATGTCAACAGCAGCTGGACTGTATCAGTCTGTAGTAGGTTTTGTTTTAGTATTGCTATCCAATAAGGTTGTAAATCGAATTGACCCAGATAGTGCAATGTTCTAATTCACACCAAGAAAGGATGTATTTTATATGGCAAAAGAATCAAAGCATATAAACAAACTAACTATGTTAACCAAAGGTTGGAATGCCTTGTTTGTCGTCATACTATTTATCATTGCATTGCTTGTTCTTATTCCAGTACTGCTAATAGCCATCATATCCTTCTCCAGTGAGCTAAGCATTGCAAACAATGGATATTCTTTTTTTCCTAGTGAATGGACATTGGAAGGATACAAGTATCTTTTCAAAACAGGAGACCAACTTTTGGCTTCCTATAAAGTAACAATTTTTCATTCCATTGTTGGTACAACCATGAGCTTAAGTGTCATGTCCTTATATGCATATGTAATTGCTCAGAGAAGATTCAGATATAACCGCTTATTAACCTGGTTTCTCTTTTTTACTATGCTCTTTGGCGGTGGTTTGGTACCAAGCTATATTTTAAATGTACGCTACTTAGGTATAAATAACACTATATGGATATTTTTAATTCCTGGCCTAGTAAATGCTTATTACACAATAATTTTGCGGACGTTTATAAAAACCACTATACCTGATTCTCTATTTGAAGCAGCACGCATTGATGGTGCTGGACATTTTAAAATATTTATAAGTATTGTTCTGCCCTTGTTTAAGGCAGGTCTTGCTACAGTTGGTCTCTTTAATCTGGTAGGACGCTGGAATGATTGGTTCACTGGCATGCTCTATATACAAGATCCAGATTTGGTTCCGCTGCAGACATTATTATACAATTTACGCAGTACTATTGATTTTCTCAAAAGAAATGCAGCTATTTCTGGAACACCAGATGGAATAGCCTTACTCCGCACAATGCCAGATGAGAATATGCGAATGGCCAGTACAATGGTTGTCATTATCCCTATTTTATTTGCTTATCCCTTCTTCCAACGCTATTTTGTACAGGGATTGACAATGGGAAGCATTAAGGAATGATTCTAACTCCTGATATACAGGAGTAGAAATAAAAGGATGTTAAAAGGAGGATAACTATGAAAAAGTTATGGGGCACTCGGGTACTTACGTGTTTACTTGTATTGGTAATGATTTTTGCAGCAACAGCCTGTAAAGGCACGGACAAACCAGGAGGTGACTCTAAACCAGGGTCAGGAGATCTGGATTTTGTAACTCTTGATTGGTATATTGGCTTGGATCCGATGCCGGATCATGACATGGTTAACGACGCAGTAAATGAATACTTAAAAGAAAAAGTAAATGCTAATGTCAATTTACATTACTGGCCAGCCGCTGATTGGGAAACTAATATGACAACTAAGCTCTCTGCTGGTGAGGATGTCGGTATCGTCGGCTTTGGAAGTCAGTCCAAGCTGGATTATGTAGTTCAATCCAACCGTGGCTCCTTCTATCCGTTGGATGAACTTCTCAAAGAGTATGCTGCAGGTACCTTGGAATTGTTTGCAGAAGAGATTTGGGAAAGTATGAAAGTAGATGGCAAGATTTTTGGTATCCCATCCCTAAAGGACAACTGCTATATTATGTCACTTATCTACAATGCTGATATGGCAGAAGCTCTAGATTTGGACATGGAAAACGTTCAATTTACTGACTGGCGTCAAATTGAACCATTCCTAACAGAAGTATTAGAAAAACGTCAGGAGAAATTTCCAGAATACAATGATTATCCATTATGTGCTAATGTTACAGCGGAGCTTCCTTACCACTTCCAGCTTGAAACATTCCTGGATCACTTCTATGCCGTTGCTAATATTGAACCATTCAATAATATAGCTGGCTATGATACTGACACTATTTTCAACCTATATGAAACCGATGAGTATCTAGAATTTGCCAGAGGCCGCCAACGTATGGTAGAAAAGGGCATATTTGCATATGACTATACAGGTAAAACTGAGTGGAACTATACAGGTGGTTTATTTGGATTTGCAGGTTGGGGTTACACCTATATGCAAGACAATCTTTATGGTGAGAACTTTAAAACTAAAATGATTGTCTCAGACCATATATGGACCGAAACCAAGAATTATTTCAGTGCTGGTACCGCTATTTCTGCTAAATGTGCAGAACCTGAGCGAGCTATGATGATATTGAATTTAGTCAATACCGACTCAGAACTTGCTACCATGATGCGCTTTGGCGTAAAAGATGAGCACTATATAGTCAATGATGATGGTAAAATGCTATTTGAAGGCAGCAAAAGAAACAGCGGAGAACGTGCTGATTGGGGTTACTACTATTGGTATGCTGCTCCAATAGGCAATCTTCTGATCGTTAATGCACCTGAAGGCTTGACAGGGCCTGATGGCGTAATGCTTACAGAGATGGAAAGATACAATAATGAAGCTGTAATACCCACCCATATGGGATTTGTATTAGATGTTAATCCAATTAGTAACGAGATAGCTGCTACTACCAACGTTGTAATGGAATATAGAGACATTATACGTAATGGTCAGCTCGAATCTCAAGCTGAAGTTGATGCTACAGTTGATGAGTTTGTAGCAAAATTGAAAGCCAACAATGTAGATAAAATTGTCGAAGAGGTTCAAAAACAAGTTGATGAATGGAAAAAGAACAAGTAAGGCGACAGTTAATAGTCTAATATCATGAAAACCAAAATTTAGTATCAATGGTCGTTCACTTCTGCATAGTTAGGGTGAACGACCATTTTAATCAGTAGAATAATAATACGTACAATTTATTATTGATTCTACTGAGAAAAGTAAGCCCCTAATTATACCAAACTATAAAATTGTAATTTAGGGATTGTTAATTTTTAGTATTCTATTATAATTACAGGTGATATCTAATGAAAACCATAATGAATAAAAAGAAATGAGGTAAATCATGTCTACTTTAACATTTACCAAGTATGTAATGCCTTCAGCCTCACTAGGAAAGCTAAACCCACTTCCAGATTTGCGGAAAACAGCAGATGCTCACGCATCTATTCCCATTGACGAGGCTACCGTTACGCAGGAGGAAGCTCGATATATGGGTTGGGGGAAGGTTAATGGTATTTTGCCCTATCTGCTTCAGGATGGGTATGATAGAAAAAAAGAGCCTCGAGGCTGGAATGCAGCAGTACTGGAAAATGATTTTATCCGGGCAAGCTTCTTGCCTGAGCTCGGAGGACGTCTTTGGTCATTAGTAGATAAAACTACGGACAGAGAGCTTCTACATGTAAACCCAGTTTTTCAGCCCTGTAATCTAGCTTTACGCAATGCTTGGATTTCAGGTGGAGTAGAATGGAATATCGGCATCATCGGACATACCCCATTTACTGTAGATCCTATGTTTACAGAGGAGTTAGAGATGGGCGATGGAACTCCAGTTCTGCGCATGTTCCAATATGAGCGAGTACGAGGCTTAGTCTATCGTGTAGAAGCTATGTTACCAAGTGATTCCAGGCATTTATATGTAAGGGTACGTATCGATAATGCTTCAGATAACGACACTGCAGTTTATTGGTGGAGCAACATGGCAGTAGATGAAAGAGAAGACGTGCGAGTGCTGGTTCCCGCTGATAAATCCTATCGTTGGGGTTATGGAGGGAAATTGAGCAAAGTACCCATTCCATACATGACTGTGGAAGCTAATAAACTAAAAGGTAGATCTAATGAGTCTGGTACACTGCACTGGGATATTAGTCGAACTACCCAATTGCCTCAGGCAATGGATTTCTTTTTTGATTTGCCTAAGAGTCAAAGACGATGGATTTCTGCTGTAGGTGGAGATGGATACGGGTTTGTCCAGACATCCACTGATATTTTGCAGGGACGTAAGTTATTTGTCTGGGGAATGGGAGCAGGAGGCCGAAATTGGCAGAGTTTCCTGGCACAGCCTGGATGTGCTTATTTGGAGATTCAAGCAGGCCTGGCACATACACAGTTGGAACACCTTCCCATGAAAGGCGGAGCCACGATTAGCTGGATGGAAGCATATGGACCTATCGAAGCTGAGGCTGATGTAGTTCAAGGACAGAATTGGAATGCTGCTACTGTTGCCATTGATAGAGCTTTAGAGGATATATGTCCACGTGCAAGAGTGGAAGAGATGCACCAAAAAGCACAAAATGAGCTTGATGGCAAAGTAGGTAGAACTGAAAGTGTAGGAGCAGGTTGGGCACTGGTACAAAAAGAGCTTTTAGGATCAAACTTCCGAGACGGTGGTTTGCACTTTCCCGTTAGTAGCTTAGGTAGAAGTGAAGAACCGTGGCTAAAGCTTATTCGTGAAGGATATCTGCCCTGTCTCGATGTCATGGAGGAACCAGGAAGCTATCAAATTGGTGACGAATGGGAGAAGATTCAGTTGAGGGCTCTTGAGCAGGGTGGAAGTCGCCATTGGTATGGATATTATCAGTATGGTGTTACCCTTGCTTATGCAGGCAAAATGAAGGAGGCGGAAGATGCCTTTGACAAATCCATTCAGCATGAATTAAACCCTTGGGCATTACGTTGTAAGGCGATACTGCGAGATTTTGAAGGAGATATAAATGAGTCAGCAGATTTGTTGGTAAAAGCGGTAAATATGCTGCCAGAGCGAAACCTCGCTAAGGAAGCCCTTCAAGCACTTAATAAAGCGGGAAGGCCTCAGGAGTTAATTGAATTATATAATAAATTACCCAAAGAGATTCAGGAACTAGGAAGGCTGAAGGTGCTATTAATAGAAGCTTTGTTGGATGTTGGAGAGACCACAAAAGCTAAGCAGATGCTGGATGAAAAGATTGAGCTGACTGATGTAAGAGAAGGTGAAGTTAAACTAACAGATCTATGGTTCCGTATGATGGCTATGATCAAAGCACAAGAAAGCGGATTGATGCTGGATGACGCCTTGCTTGAGCAGGTTAAAAGGGAATGCGTTCCACCTGTCCACTTGGATTTTAGAATGCATTAGAAGTTTTACAGTAGTGTTGTGATGTGATATTATACTTGTCAGAAGAAAAACTAATGTCTTAGTAGGAGGTATACCATGGCTGGCCATTCTAAGTGGGCAAATATAAAAAATAAAAAAGAAAAAACCGATGCGCAAAGGGGAAAGATCTTTACGAAAATCGGTAGGGAAATTGCTGTAGCCGTTAAAGAAGGTGGTGGAGGCGATCCCAGCACTAATTCCCGACTAAGGGATGTTATTGCTAAGGCAAAGGCAAACAATATGCCAAATGACAATATTTCACGCAGCATTAAAAAAGCAGCTGGTGAGGGAGAGGCCGTCAACTACGAAAATGTTACATACGAAGGCTATGGTCCCAACGGTGTCGCAATTATAGTAGATGTACTAACCGACAATCGTAACCGTACCGCCAGTGAAATTAGATATATATTTGACCGTAATGAGGGCAGCCTTGGAGCAACAGGCTGTGTTGCCTGGATGTTTGATCGTAAGGGTATTATTGTGATTGAAAACAATGACACTATTGATGAGGACGAACTGATGATGTCTGCCATTGATGCAGGTGCGGAAGACGTTATAGAAGAAGGTGAAGCTTTCGAGATTTATACCAGCCCAACGGAATACTCTGAAGTACTAAGTGCTCTTGAGGAAGCTGGATATACCTTTGCATCTGCTGATATCGAAATGATTCCTCAGAATACTGTGCAGCTAAATGAAGAACAGGCTCAAACAGTAATGAATCTAATAGATATGATGGAAGACAATGATGATGTACAAAATATATATAACAACGCTGAAATGCCAGAAGGTTTTCAGGCATAGATTATAAAAATTTGTTCCCGTGTAGCAAACCTCTGCATATAATGACTATAAAATATGTGGAGGGTTTTTTATGTTTATAAATGATGTTTCAATGCAGGTGTTGTTACCCTATAATAGAGAAAAAGCTTTAGAATACGCTTACACATGGGCTATGTACAGAAATCCTCAATACTTTGATTACTCAAATCTTGGCGGGGATTGTACCAATTTCACTTCCCAATGTATTCTTTCGGGAGGTGGCGTAATGAACTATACAAGAGATTTAGGATGGTATTATAACAATGCTAACGATAAAGCTCCTGCATGGACTGGTGTGCCATACTTTTTCAATTTTGTAACACGAACAAGCGG
>JAAZEK010000350.1 GCA_012512335.1 Clostridiales bacterium
AAGATTTGCAGAATATCCAGATGGGAGAATAGAGAAACCGAACTAATAAAATTGCAGTTTTATTAAACTATAACCTCCCAGCAAGAGGATACTATATACTTACGACATCATTATTGACCTATCAAGGCATGTGGAGACGTGCGTATTGATTTCAAGGGTGAATGAGTGAGAGTGAGTGTGCTGAAAGATCTTATATATCAAGGGTTTTAGCACATATACATTCATGTGTGGTCAGGTTAGATGTTTGTGTCCAAACCTTGATTTAGATGAGCGGAATCGGAGATTGGAAGTGAGTTAATTGGATAAAAAACTATTTATTCAAGCAATCGTGAAATATCTCATAGGCATAATACTGTTTTCAGTTTTATTGTTTGTTCCAGCAGGAACGGTTAATTATTGGAATGCATGGCTACTAATTGGGGTTCTGTTTATTCCGATGCTTATTGTCGGAATAGTTTTGGCAATCAAGAATCCAGAGCTTTTGCGAAAGAGACTTAATGCGAAAGAGAAAGAAGCAGAGCAGAAGAATGTAATACTATTTGGCGCTCTGATGTTTGTAAGTGGTCTTGTTATTGCTGGATTGGATTACCGCTATCAATGGCTTGTTCTGCCCAAATGTCTGGTTTTAGCGGCGACAGCATTATTTTTATTTGCGTATCTACTTTATACAGAGGTATTGCGTGAAAATACATATTTGTCAAGGACAATAGAAGTTCAAGAGAATCATAGGGTTGTAGATACAGGTCTGTACAGAATTGTAAGACACCCAATGTATACATCCACAATATTGCTGTTTTTGTCTATGCCTTTGGTGCTTGGCTCTTTCTTTTCGTTTATTATTTTTTTGATATATCCGGTAATCATGGCTAAAAGAATCAGAAACGAAGAAGAAATATTAGAAAAAAACTTAGAAGGATATTCAGAATATAAAAAGCGCACAAAGTATAGACTTATTCCATTTATCTGGTGATATTATTATCGGATTTTTCTTTGTTATGTGGATATTTTGAAACGTTTTTCGGAGAGTATGTAAAGGAAAAACTATCGCAATATTTAAGCTTATTACAGGATTAAAATAAGACACCCTGCCCAAAATCATGGAACCTACTACAATGCAGCAAACTGTATTTATCTTGGTCAGACAAAGGTCTTAGGCAGAGAATCCAGGAGCAAAAGAATTTTTTTCAAATTTTTCATACTTCAGCTATGGAATATTGTAAAAAGAATTGTGTTTATAGGCAACTCGTATTAAAATATTGATTAACGACAGATTTACTGAGGTGAAGAAATGAAGACATATTATATTACTTATCCACACGGAAAATATAAAGCGATTACACTTAGTTATGATGATGGAAAGGTACAAGATCGTCGTCTCATTGATATCTTGAATCGATACGGTTTGAAAGGAACTTTCCACTTGAACGGAGGATTATTTCCAACAGAAGATGAAGTCGAAACACCAGACTCCCGAATTAAAAAAAGTGAGGTAGCTTCTTTATACCAAGGTCATGAAGTAGCGTGTCACACGTATACCCATCCCACAATTGCTCGCTGTCCGATTGATAAAGTTGCCGACGAAGTCATCATGGATCGACAAGTTCTAGAAGAACTAGTGGATTATCCAGTTTGTGGCTTTTCCTATCCAAACGGATCCTACAATCAAGCAATTCAACAATTATTGCCCTTACTCGGAATCGAATATGCAAGACCTGTTGGCAGTACGAAGAATTTCTCCATTCCAGAAAATTGGTATGAGTGGCAGCCAACCTGCCATCATAATAATGGTTTAATAGCATTAGCTGAGGAATTTACCCAACTCCATAAATCACAGTATTTATACTTAATGTATGTGTGGGGACATAGTTATGAATTTGATCATGATGAAAACTGGGAGTTGATGGAGGAATTTGCTGCGCATGTTTCTAAAGACGAATCAATTTGGTTTGTAACGAATATTGAATATAAAAGATACATGGAAGCATCCAAGCGCTTAGTGTTCACGAATAAAGGAGATAAAGTATATAACCCGAACGCGCAGACGGTTTGGATTCGGATTAATCAATATGTATTTGCGGTCAAGCCTGGGATGAATGATTTATCCAAAAATCAATAGGTGCAAATCGAACTTTAGACTATAAGGAAGTTGACTATACAAGAGAAAATATAGGATATGATTATGTATATGACTTGCTTTATACAAAAAAGTTAAGTCAATGTATATCTGTTGCTAATAAAAACGGGCATTTCATCATGCTTGGAGGAACCACAAAGAATCTTTTTAAAGTTTTAGTTATAGGTCCTATTTTATCTCAAATATGGGAGAGGAATAGGATGTTAGAGCGAGTGATTCGCTCAAACAGTAGGGAGTGAAATTAATGATAACAATGATACAAGCGATGAATGAAAGACACATGGTGCGAAAATATACGGATAGAGAAATTCCTGCTGAGATAATTTCACTGCTTAATGAGCGCATTGTAGAAAACAACAAATCTTACGGACTTCATCTTACTCTTGTAACAGGTAATGCTGATGGACTGGGCGGGCTGGCGAAGTTATTGCTTGCAAAGAAAGTCAATAATTATTTTGTACTTGCAGGAGCGGACACCCCCGATCTTGACGAAAAACTCGGCTATTGCGGTGCAGATTTAATCATCTATGCCCATACCTTGGGACTGAATACTTGGTGGGTTGGTGGTATGTATAATAAAAAGGGTGCTCTAAAAAATCTAAGAGTAGATAATGTAAGAGTGAACGGAATTATTGCTGTTGGTTATGGAGAAACACAGGGCGTTCCCCATAAATCAAAAACTGCCACGGAAATTAGTAAATATAATGGCGTTGCGCCTGAATGGTTTGCAGATGGGATAGAGGCACTATTACTTGCCCCAACTGCGTTAAACAAGCAGGCGTTCAAGGTTAGTGGCGATGGTAATCAGGTATCAATCATCTATGACAACGGACATTTTGCAGACATTGACCTTGGTATTGGCAAATATCATTTTGAATTAGGTGCTGGAAAAAATAATTTTGAATGGGCGAAGTAAAGAACAAAATGCAAAATTTCAGCAATGGCAACCGGCACATCATAGAAACAGCAGCACTGTTTCACCTGAGCTTTGAGGGCATTCATCCTTTTATCGATGGCAACGGGCGCACTGGGCGACTAATTTTGAACCTGATGCTGATGCAGGCGGGATATCCCCCCATCGACGTGAAGTTTGCCGACAGGAGAGAATACTATTCCTGCTTTGACAGCTATTATCGGGACGACGATTCGTCCCCGATGGTAAATATGGTGGGAGAGTATGTAAAGGAAAAACTATCGCAATATATAAGCTTATAATGTAGTGGTTACAATCCACTCACTGAAGGTTATTGTGTCTTATATATGCTGATTTACTTAAGAAGAGCGTGCGAAATAAATAGTTGTTATAATTATTAGTTTGGGAGATGTTACTATGGTAGAAGTTAAAAAAGGGACTAAAAGTTTTTATATAGGAGATTCAGAGGAAAATCCATTAGCAGAAATGGCGTTTGTACCTTCTGGTAATAGTCTTATAATTATCGATCATACCCATGTATCTGAGGAGTTAAATGGTCAAGGTATTGGAAAAATACTATTAAAAGAGCTAGTTGATTGGGCAAGGAAGGAAGATAAAAAGATAATGCCTCTTTGTCCTTATGCAAAAGCACAAATGGAAAAGAACAAAGAATATCATGATATGATATTGTAATTATGACAACGTCAAGAAGGAACTTAAAAGGCTGACTATACAGCGATAAATAGGAAATTTACTGACGATGGAGGTTTTCACATAAATCCAAAAATATACAAATTTGATGCAATTATACAAAAGGTTCCTGACATAGACGGAGCATATGTTGAAGTCCCGTTTAATGTAAGAGAAGAGTTCGGTAAGGGGCGTGTACTTGTTCATGCTACGTTTGATGGCGAACCATATGATGGGCAGGTTGTGAAAATGGGGACACCATGCCATATTATTGGCTTACGTAAGGATATTCGTTTGAAGATTGGAAAACAACCCGGTGATACCGTTCATGTAGTTTTACAGGAGCGAGAGAAAAAGTCAACTAACCCCCACTTGCAGAAGTAGAGCTAATAGATGATGGTTAAAAGAATTTAAGGTGGCGTTCTACAATAACTAAGGCTAAGTTTACATAATAGACATAAAATGTTCATAATCCTAGGGTAATAATATATTAAGAACAAAAGAGGAGATGTTTTACCCTAATGAAAAATTTAAATAAAAATTCTATGAAGTTGATGGCTGTTATACTTACCATGAGTTTATTGATTGTCGGATGTAGTTCAAACGCTGAAGAACATGATAAGTCGACAATAGATCCAGGTGATTCTTCGGTTAATATTGTTGTTATGGCGACTTATGTAGATGATGATCGCTTGGCAAGCTATTCAGAAGCGTTCGATAACACGATGGATATTGAAATCGAATGGATTGGGATCACTGCTGGTGATTCAGAGGTAGATCCTATGAGTACGATGGCTGGTATGACCAAACTATCTGGGATGATAGCTAGCGGTGAAGTCGATATCCTGATTAGTGACGAGGAAAATGCATTAAGACATGGTGATAATGGAAATACTTTTTTAAGCCTGTCTGATGCTTATGATGAGGAAACTATAGCAGGGTTTAGCCATCCGCCTATTAAGTTGCCAATTCGAGACGAAGAAGGTATAGAGACAGGTGACGAAACTGCAGAAGTGGGTATAGATGTATCAGATGATGCAGATTTACTACAAGCCACCTCCGCCCAGAAGCTAAGTGCTTATATTGTGGTTAACGCTGCAAATATGGATAATGCTAAAGAACTGTTTCAGAATCTGGCAACAAAATAAATTATCGGGAAGCAAGTGAACCATCCCCATGCCTCAGGGGGGTAGGCTTATAGTAAAAAGTAAACGGGAGTGTGATATGATGATTTTTGAAAAGATTAAACAAGAAATAATGGCTGACCCAATGAACGACTCCTTTACGAAAAACGGAATCCCACCATTATTTAAAGCTTCTACTGACGCCCGGATTGTCGTAGTTGGACAAGCACCAGGACAGAAAGCTGAGGCAACTCGTTTATTTTGGAACGATTTAAGTGGCGACCGATTAAGAGAGTGGATGGGAGTATCTCGTGAGGAATTTTATAGCACTAACCGTATCGCCCATTTGCCTATGGATTTTTACTACCCAGGGAAAGCGAAAAATGGTGATGCCCCACCTAGAAAGGGCTTTGCAGAGAAATGGCATTCTCGTTTACTGGATGAAATGCCAAATATTGAAATTATTATTCTAATTGGAAACTATGCACAAGCATACTACTTAAATAAACTACGAGAGAAAAACTTAACTGAAACAGTGAAAAGTTACCATAAATATTTACCTGAATATCTACCATTAGTTCATCCTTCTCCATTGAACCTTGGTTGGTTGAAACGAAATCCATGGTTTGAAAATGAGGTTATACCTATTTTAAGGGATATAGTCAGTAGAAATTTACGATAATACACAATTAAGCTTATACATTGTGTGATATACAAAGAAATGATATTATATTACTGAATTAAAAGTAAAATAGGATATGAAGAATGGAAAGTAGAATAGATTTATGTCCTTTGAGTCAAGCACAAACACAAAACTTTATTGATTTATTAGTATTAGAAAGCAGGAGATGCGAGATGAATGAAAAATTAAACGATCAGTCGCTGGATACTGTATGCTCGTCTTTAGCTTATGCTATGGGTATAAGGAGTAGTGATGTGGCGGCAGAACCTTCCAGAAAATTGAATACATATATTGATGAAAGCCTTGCTGGAAGAAAAGTTGACCGGGTTTTCATGTACAATCCGGATGCTATTGGCCAATGGATATATCGAAAATATTCATCACTGCTAAGGAAAGCAATAGAAAGGACAGAGTTGGAGGTCCCGTTTTGCACAGTAATGCCTTCTGTTACTCCTGTATGTTTTGGCACCATGTATACTGGAGCACAACCAGAGGTTCACGGTATCAAAAAATATGAAAAGCCAGTTATTAAGATAGATTCCATTTTTGATTCGTTAATCAGACAGGGAAAGAAGCCAGTTATCATTGCAGAAACAGACTGCAGTATGTCGAAAATATTTTTGGAACGAGATATGGACTACTTTATCTATGATACTATCGAAGAGGTTAATGCAAAAGCAATCGAAGTTATACTTGAAGACAAATATGATTTTATAGCTGTTTACAATGGGAATTATGACTCAGTAATGCACAAGCATGGTCCAGAGAGTATAGAAGCGTTATCAGAACTCAGAGTGAATGCGGAAATATATGCTATGTTTGATACTCTAATCAGTGAGCATTGGAAAAAGCATAATAGTCTGGTAGGTTTTGCTATGGATCACGGATGTCATGAGATTGATGGTAATTGTGGTTCACACGGCCTTGATATGCCTCAGGATTTAAACATTGTACACTTGTATAAGACATATCCTGCTGTTTGATCGTTTAAAAGAGTTTCCTAATTCAGGAAGTATATAGAGGTATTCTATTTTAAAAAACAAGGTTTCCTTAGCTTAAATGTTAAAAATGAAGCAAGAGAACCGTCCCCCTGCTTCAGTAAAACTTGCCTTTGCTTTTAAGTAAAATATTGATAAAAACCTCTGCAATCTCTGGATCAAATTGCGTACCGCTACATCTCCTAATCTCTTCTATTGCATCATCAAAGCTTTTTCTAGCCCTATAGGTTCGGTTAGAGGACATTGCATCGAAGCTATCCACTACCGTCATTACGCGAGCTAAATAGGGGATTTCCTGCCCCTTCAAGCCATGGGGGTAGCCTTTGCCGTCATAACGCTCATGGTGATGGAGGATAACAGGCTTTACATGCTCCAGGCACTCAACAGGGCTAATAATCCCAACTCCATTGGATGAGTGTTGTTTAAGGATTTCCCATTCCTCTGGGGTTAATGGCATTTTCTTGTTCAAAACTTCCTCTGGGATATTAATTTTTCCAATATCATGCAGATAAGCCCCATATTGAAGCGTTTTCTTATCCTCATCAGACAATCCCAAACCATCTCCCAACATCTGTGTCAACATAACCACCCGCTCGGTATGTCCATAGGTATAGCGATCCTTTGCATTGATTACACTGATAAGGGTCATAATGGAGGTTATCAGGCTAACATCCTTTTCCTTAATATCATCCTTTAGCTCTTGCAATATTGAGAAATATGTCTCTACACGGTTCTTGTTAAAGAATTTCGCTCTGTACAGGGCATCATCCGCACACTTCACTAGATCTGTATCATTCTGTGCCTTTTCTGGAAAACTGGAGACACCAATGGATACCGTAAGCGAATTACTTTGCATATATTCCTCACCTTCAAACTTTGTTTCTTCAATGGTTTTTCGAATTCGTTCTGCTATAACTAACGCGACCTGCTCGCAAACATCCTGCAAAATAACAGAAAACTCTTCTCCTCCATAGCGAAAAACAAGATCGTGGGAACGCACATTTTCCTTAATAATTTGAGCAATCCCTTTTAATACAGTATCTCCTTTTTGATGTCCAAAAAGGTCATTGTAGTGTTTAAAATTATCAATATCTATAAACAGTAGGGATACAGGTTCACCTGCATGCTTTGCTCTTTGAAGTATCACCTTCATGCTGTCATAAAAGTGACGGTGATTGTATACCTCAGTAAGGCCGTCGGTAATAGTCAGTTGGGTAATATATTCACGATGCTCTCTCTCTATTTTTTCATAGTAGCCAAGTAGCCATGCCAATAAATTAAATATGCCTAATACAATTAAATCATTTTGAAATGTATCATTCATGATAGTATTACCAATGGAAATTAAATCAATCGTTATGATAATACCAGAAGATAAAAGCGAAATTAACATACCATATTTAAAACCATATTGTATAATCGTCGTTATAATAACTAATAAGAATAGTAGCTTATATTGAGCAATTTCAGGTGAATATGCAACTAAAATAGTGATAGCTAAAAGATTTATTAGGATCTCTACAGTATATAGAATATTACGATATTTTTGTGCATTCTCTAGCGAAGTATAACCAAGCCAAAGCCAACAAGAAAAAAGCATAATAAATAAAAATATGCTGAGAGAAAAAATATCATAATAGAAGATTTCCGAACTAAATTGAGCGTTATTCGACTTTGTGTATTCATTTAACCCAGCTATGCCAATTATCAAAACAGTAAATAGCTTTACTACAGATAATATTTCAAATATTCTTTTTTGTCTATTGCCTTCCATTACCATTTACCTTTCTACCTTCAGATAGTTAAAAAGAGATAAGGCCGAAAGGTTCGGCCTTATTCTTACTACTTGCTTAGAGCCTTGGGTTCTTCAGGTTGATAGAACCATATTAAGCAAGCGGATGCAGAAGCCAT
>JAAZEK010000351.1 GCA_012512335.1 Clostridiales bacterium
CCCTAAATTATATGACTCAGGTGTTATTTGCTTTGGGAATGGTATCTCATATTCTAAATTCTGCTGTTCGGGCTGTTGCATCATCAAGACGAGTGGAAGAGGTTTTCAGTGAAGAGCCAGCTCAAGAAAATCATAAAAATAGTTTGCTAATAGACGGAAATATAAGCTTTGTAAATGTTTCCTTTACATATGCTACCGCAGCCAGACCAGCCATAGAAAACATAAGTTTTGAGGTTCAAGCAGGTGAGACCATTGGCATTATCGGACCCACAGGCTCAGGCAAATCAACCTTGGTAAATTTAGTGCCACGGTTTTATGACGCTAGCCAGGGAGCGATTCTCATTGATGGTGTTGATATTAATTATATTGACATGAATAAACTTAGAGAGCAAATTGCAGTAGCGCCGCAAAAAGCTCTACTCTTTAGTGGTTCCATAGAGGAAAACCTCCGTTGGGGAGATGAGGGAGCAACTATGGAAGAAATTAAAATAGCAGCAGATACAGCTTGCGCAACGGAATTCATTGCCGAACTGTCTATGGGGTATGATACCCAACTTGATCAAGAAGGTGTAAACCTTTCAGGAGGACAAAAGCAACGACTTTCCATAGCAAGAGCACTACTTCGCAAACCTAGCATTTTAATTCTAGATGATTGCACCAGTGCCTTGGACGCTACAACAGAGGCGAGGGTTTTACAGGGACTTAGAAAAGAAATGGTAGATATGACGGTACTGTTGATTAGTCAGAGAATTTCCACTGTTATGAGGGCAGATCGGGTTCTCTGTATTGAAGAAGGTAAAATACAGGGAATAGGTACCCATAGTGAGCTTCTTGCGAACTGTGCAACTTATCAGTCCATATACGACTCCCAAATTGGAGAGGGATGGCAAGATGACGGTCTACAGATGGGTAAGGGAGGTGTGGTTTATGAGTAAAAATCCGCCACCTTCTGGTATTGGGCGTTTGCGGCGGGGAGAACCTGGAGTAAGACCTAAAAACATGGGTGGAACCCTATATAGATTATGGCAGATGACCCAAGGTAGTCGTAGAGGTTTGGGATGGATCTTTCTGCTCTCAGGATTAGCATCTGGCTCCGCTATTCTTTTTCCTTATCTAATAGGGAATATAGTAAGCTCGATTGATGATAGAAGCCCAGCTTCACAAATGATATGGTTACTTGCAGCAGCATATATAGGTGACTGGCTTGTACGCTTTTTGCAACAATATCATATGGCTTCTCTAGGACAAAGAATGATTTTATATATTCGCACCAATTTATTTAATTATATGAAGGGCCTACCTCTTGGTTTTTTCGACTCTAGGCAACATGGAGAGCTTATGAGCCGGTTAACCAACGATGTGGACAATATTAGCACCACTATTTCTGGATCACTAACTCAGATGATCATGTATGGGTTTACCATTATTGGTATATTTTTTGTAATGCTCTGGATGAATGTGCTGTTAACCGCTATTGTTATGCTTTCGATAGTATTTATTTATCTTTTAACCAAGACCATAACAAAACGTACTCGTAAACTTTTTCGTGAGCAACAAGCAATCCTTGGCAAACTAAACGGGCAGGTGGAAGAGAGTATTTCAGGGCTTACCATGGTAAAGGCGTTTTGCCGGGAAGAGGCTATGATGAAGGAGTTTGTTGAAAATAACGATCGCTTTTGTGAAGTAGCTGTTAAGGCACAGATTTGGTCAGGCTATCTTATGCCCATCACCAATGTAATAAATAATCTGAACTATGTTTTAATTGCCATGATCAGCGGTATTATGGCTTCAACAGGTAACTTGGCTATCGGAACCATTACTAGTTTTCTGCTTTATTCCAGGCAATTTTCCAGACCCTTTGTGGATATTGCCAGTATATATAATAATTTCCAGACTGCAATGGCAGGTGCAGAACGTATATTTGAAATTTTAGATGAAGAACCCGAACCAGAGGATGTAACAGAACCTGTGCTAACAAATCCCAAAGGAGAAATTCGTTTTGAAGACGTTAGCTTTGGATACATTCCCGGCCAAACTGTATTA
>JAAZEK010000352.1 GCA_012512335.1 Clostridiales bacterium
AAACAGTGAGTTTGTTGCTGTGGATTGGCTCTCTTTAGCTATTGACATAGTTATTACTTCATTATTTATAGGAGCTTTTAATGCCCCATCGGCAGCCAGTAGCTTAAAGAGGAACAAAGCAGAAGGCCTACTTCAACCTGGAAATGCTTTCATATCCACCTTCAGAAGAGTATTTCACAAACCAGTTCGATTTGGGTTTTTTGTAGGTCTTTGCTTTATACCTGTTCTCTTTGTATTGTCTTTCGGGTTGTTTTCACTTCTTGATGTTAAGCACATACCCGTATGGGACTATGTTATGTATAAATCCTCATATACTGGATTACTCGGTGCATCAATTATTGGTATATCACTTTATACTGGCATGCACAAAATAATCGATTCACAATCTGAACACTAATCGCATTTTTCAGCAAGCACTACGGTACGGGGTACCCCTCACATCTAACTTACTTTCACAATCTGAACACGATGTCATGTCTTGTAAGCACGAATAACATACAGGGCATAGCAGATGTTACTTACTAATATATTTCTATTTTTGAAAGATACAAATTTGTGGTATGTATAAATATATTTGTGAATTTTAAAATCCGATGCAATAAATTCTTTAGTTCATGGGTTATATTAATAGAGCGAGGTCAGTAAGCGTCGGCTAACCTTGCTTGCAGCTGAAATGAAATCCCTTCAGTTGCGTAGAAGGAGTGGTTTGTATATTGTTATTTACATTCGTAACGGAGGGGTCTAATGAGAAAACTCCAAAGCGTAAGGAGATTAAAATTGATGAGAGCTTATTTAAGCGCATTGGTTCCAACGATATGGTAGCCTTTGACGAACTCTATCGTATTACGGAAAGAACTCTTTATGCCTATATACTTTCTCTTGTAAAGGATCACGAAAAATCTTTGGATTTAATGCAAGAGACTTATATGAAAATATTATCTGCAGCCCATCTTTATAAGCCTATGGGAAAACCCCTAGCTTGGATGTTTACAATAGCGAAAAATCTTTACCTCAACAAGATTAGAAAGCGCAAGAAGGAGTTTATGATGGAAAGCTCAGAAATGGCAGATGACTTAAGATTTTCCTACGTTAGCAACCCAGAAGACAAAATTGTTTTGGAAGCTGCTTTGGATATATTGTCAGAAGAAGAGAGGAATATCGTTCTACTTTACGCAGTAACAGGGCTTAAGCATAAGGAAATCGCAGAGAGCCTTGGCTTGTCACTATCAACAGCCCTTTCAAAGTATCATAGGGCACTGAAAAAGCTTAGAAATCATCTTACAGGAAGGAGGGAAAGACATGCATAATGAACAAATATTGAACCAACTAAAAAGATCAGTTGACCAAGCACCGATTGATATGTTAGACAGGATTAAAAGTCAGCCAGTAGCTAAAATGATCCAGCATGATGATATTACCAGACAGAGCCGTAAAAGAGTAGCTATCATGCCCATGGTGTCTTTTGCCTCTATTGCAGCTGTATTGCTTCTATTCATTAATTTTC
>JAAZEK010000353.1 GCA_012512335.1 Clostridiales bacterium
AGTGTTGGACCGTATCTGAGCTCTGGCAAGGTGGTTTGCTGATTTTTCATCCAATCCATACTTAATCAAGGTTTTAGTGTAACCAACAATACATCTGTTTCCTTGGCAATTTCCACATTTTTCACTACCAAGACAAATGCTATCAAAGTCCTCACCTATACGTTTATAATATTCATACAGCTCTCTAGAGCGCTTAATAAGAGTTGATTCTTGTCCGCTTCTGCGCACTTTTAATAAAGCGCTTACAAGAATGAACACTATGGTAACAAGAGCTATCGAAAATGCCAAGGTGTAAGGTAAGGTCAGGTACCTATTAGGCAGACTCTCCAAGAGCTTAGTTATTCCGAAGAACATGAAAACACCAGAGGAAACCAGCCGTATTGTGATCTCAGGAATCTTGTCTCCTAATTTACTTCCTATAAAAATCCCTATAGCTCCCGTAGAGAACATGCCCATAACGGTTCCAGCTAAAATAGCCACAGGATAAGCTGCCTGAGAAGCAAGAGTGATTGCAGTAAGCTGGGTCTTGTCCCCAAACTCACCAAAAAAATATGCAAGGGCAATTGTTAAAACTGGCCCTAGCTTCATCTTATGCTTACTGTCTTCTTCCTCTCCTTCTGGCTTTAAAGACCATAAAGCAAATATGATAAAAGCAAAGCCTGCTATAATTTGTATTATATCCATTGGAAGAAACGAAGATAGCATACTACCCAGCAGAACAGCAAGCCCATCATTTAAAAAAGCACCTATTAGAATACCCAATAAAACTTTCCTTATAGGATAGCGAGTAGCAAATGCCATAGCCAAAATCTGACTCTTATCGCCCATTTCAGCAATGAAAACCAGAAATAAAGATTCAAACAATTCTTGAAACATAATATCCTCCATAATCTAAAAAGACCTGTATCCATTCTAATACAAAAAGAAAAGACTACAAGTTATATTTAACATCTCTTTAGAGACTTTTGTCAACACTATTATTCTTTTTCATATCAATTAGGCTTTATCCCGATTTTCCCGATACTTTTCCTTGCCATTAGTAGATGGATTGTTATACTATAATTAAAAGAAACTAATGGAGGTTATAATGTGATATCTGATAAAGTATTGAAAAAAATCTCAGGTCCTTCCTGGATACGTGCCATGTTTGAACAAGGTGAGGTGCTTAAAAAGAAGTATGGAGCGGATAAGGTTTATGATTTCTCCTTAGGTAATCCGGATTTAGAGCCACCAGAGGAGACTCTTACATCCCTTCGAAATCTTGTAAACTCACAGGAACCCAATCTTCATAAATACATGAACAATGCAGGTTACCCTGAGGTGCGTGAAAAGATTGCTAGACACATAGCTAAAGACACTGGCATTTCATTAACTCAGAAACATATAATAATGACTTGTGGAGCAGCAGGCGGATTAAATGTAGTTTTAAAAACAGTTATAAATCCTGGGGATGAAGTTATTGTGCTTGCTCCCTACTTTGGAGAATATAGCAACTATATTGATAATTTTGACGGAAAAATGGTGGTCTCCCAATGTAATATGGAAACATTCCAGCCTGATCTTGAAAATCTGGAGTCTAAAATTAGCTCTGATACAAAGGCCATTTTGCTTAATTCCCCAAACAACCCTACTGGTGCTATATATGGAGAATCCATTCTAAGGGATATGGCTGAGCTCATTTCTAAAAAAGAAAGGGAATTTGGAAGCAACATACTTGTAATTTCTGATGAGCCATATACACAGTTAGTCTATGACGGTGAAACAGTGCCTTCAGTTCTTAAGATATTCCCCAACTCTGTTATAGTTAATTCTTTTAGTAAATCTCTTAATTTACCAGGGGATCGTATTGGATATATCGCTGTAAATAGTTCTGTGCCGGATATTGAACTCTTTTTCAGCGGGCTAAGCTTATCAAATCGTATCTTAGGTTTTGTAAATGCCCCAGCCCTGTTCCAAAGAGTAATAGCCGATTCATTGGAAGCTAAAATTAATACAGAGATTTATCTCGAACGAAGGGATTTTCTATATCACAATTTAACTCGCCTTGGCTTCTCCTGCGTCAAACCTAAAGGTGCATTTTACTTATTCCCTAAGGTTCATATGGAGGATGATGTGGAATTTGTGCAACGTGCTTTAGCTTACAACTTGTTATTAGTTCCTGGCTCTAGCTTTGGTGGACCTGGTCACGTAAGAATTTCTTATAGCGTTAGTACGGAATCCATAAAGAACTCCATACCAGCTTTTGAAGCTCTAGCAGCTGAGTTTAACAAATAATGTCTAGGTACACGTGGTGAAATTACCGGTTTTTATTTTCAAGCTTATGTAGAATAGTAAAGCCGGTTTTTTCTATTGCTTTTTCTATTTCAGTGGTATTAAAGGAGTTGATGCCAACCACTACTGAACTTTTTCCATTTAACCCACGATACACTGCTACACGGGTTATATTGGCATCAAACTGTCCAATTATACTGGTTAGATTAGACATGATGCCCGGTTCATCATTTACTTCAATGGTTAAGCGTGTGCCATATTCCCTAAAGCCCAGCAACTCAATAAAGGAATCGAAGATATCACTTTCAGTTATGATCCCAACTAGACCATCCTTGTCGTCTATGACTGGTAGAAAGCTAACCTTGTTATCCCGCATAAGGATTGCTGCTTCTTCCAACAAAGCGTCAGGTGAAACAGTGATTAAATTCTTTGTCATAATCTGCTTTACCTTAGTTTTAGCTAGTAAATAGGTAATCTCTCCCATGCTAAGGCTTGTGGCCTTGGAAGGAGAATAGCGATCGATGTCCTCTTTAGAAACCACTCCCACTAGTTTTCCTTTATGTATAACTGGAAGACGCTTTACACCATGTTCCGCTATGATCTCATGAGCTTCAGGAACTGTATGATCAGGGGAAATGGTAAAGGGATTAGTGGTCATTTTAGTTTTAACAAACATATGCTTAACCTCCTAAATATGCTTTTCTGATATCGTCGCTTTGCATTAGATCGGCTCCTGTACCGCTGAGTACAATAGAACCAGTCTCTAAAACATAGGCACGATCTGCAATTGAAAGGGCCATACTTGCATTTTGCTCTACCAATAAGATAGTAGTACCTGCACCATTTATATCTTTTATTATACTAAATATCTCTTGTACCAGCAAGGGTGCTAAGCCCATAGATGGTTCATCTAGAAAAAGAATTTTAGGTCGGCTCATCAAACCTCGTCCAATAGCAAGCATCTGCTGCTCCCCGCCTGACAAGGTTCCCGCCATTTGCTTTTTACGATCAAATAAAATGGGGAACCAGTCATAAACCATCTTTATATCTTTATTAACACCCTCCTTATCCCTACGAAGAAAGGCTCCTAGCTCTAAATTTTCCAGCACAGACATAGTAGAGAATACATGGCGCCCTTCTGGAACATGAGAAATCCCTAACTTGACTCTATCCTGAGCAGAAGACTGTGTTATGTCT
The DNA here is from genome assembly GCA_012512335.1 of Clostridiales bacterium. GTDB lineage: Bacteria > Bacillota > Clostridia > Caldicoprobacterales > DTU083 > UBA5454. The sequence continues at coordinate 3,469 of JAAZEK010000353.1, forward strand.
TTTTCTTCAAGTAAAATTTCGCCATCACTAACATTCTTTAGGCCAGATATTGTACGAAGAGTAGTCGTTTTACCTGCACCATTGGAACCTATCAGAGTTACAATTTCTCCGAAATTTACGCTTAATGAAATACCCTTAAGAGCATGAATGACTCCATAGTGAACATTCATATTTTTTATCTCAAGCATTACTGACATCCTCTCCTAAATAAGCTTTTATAACACGCTCATTCGTTTTTATTTTCTCAGGAGTACCCTCTGCTATCAGTATGCCATGGTCTAGCACATAAATTCTTTTACATATTTTCATAACCAATGACATATCATGCTCAATTAATAGGATAGTCAAATTGAACCTGTCTTGAATCCATTCTATCAGACCTGTCAATTGTGTCGTCTCAGCAGGATTCATACCAGCAGCAGGTTCATCCAGAAGTAAAAGGATAGGCTTTGTTGCTAAGGCTCTAGCAATCTCCAAACGACGTTGTTGGCCATAGGGAAGATTTCTTGCCAGTTCATCCTTCTTCTGATCTAATTCCATTATTCTGAGAAGCTCCAAGCTCTCATCTACCAGCCGTTTTTCTTCCCTTTTATAGGAAGGAAGATGTAGAAAGCTCGATACTAAACCGTAATTAACGTTTTGATTCATTGCTATTCGAACATTGTCCAATACTGTTAAGTCCTTAAACAAACGGATATTTTGAAATGTCCTAGAAACCCCTTCCTTACATATTTCATAGGGTTTTTCTCCACGTAATTCCTTCTGTTGTTCTCCATTATCCAATAAAATACTACCGTTATCAGGTGTATAAACACCTGTTAGAAGATTGAATACTGTAGTCTTACCAGCGCCGTTAGGACCAATCAAACCTACTAATTCACCCTTCTCAATTTTAAAATTGACATTGGTCACTGCATTTACTCCGCCAAAGGATTTAGTCAATTTATTAACACTTAAAATAGACATCTCACTTCCCCCCTTTCTTGGATGGTAAAAGGTTACCTAGTTTATGGAAGGTTTTCAGGGACAGTTCTTTAGAGCCCATAAGACCTTGTGGCCTAAATATCATAATAATAATTAATAGCAAGGGATAGATAATCATACGAAGCTCTGAAAAGTCTTGTAGAAGTGTATTTATCAATGCTAATAGAACAGCTGCGAGTATAGAACCAGAAATACTTCCTAAGCCACCAAGTACAACAATTACCAGAATATCAATGGATTTTTG
>JAAZEK010000354.1 GCA_012512335.1 Clostridiales bacterium
ATTAAAGCATCCCAAAATGGTGTTTACTTCATTTGGAGATCCCTACAAGATTTATGATTTTCCATATCTAAAGACTTATGTAAATGCCTTCTCCTCCAGCACTGCAACACAAAGAGCCTTTGTAAAAGCTCTACTAGGGGAGATACCTTTTCAAGGCAAGAGTCCTGTAAGCTTGGAAGGCTTTTTCAAATCAAATGTATAATAAATCATAGAAAGTCCTATAGAAAGACCTGTCACCCAAGTGTAATATAAAGCATGGACGGACAGGTCTTTTAGTTACATTCTCAGCATCCAGGTATGAAATAGGTCTGGATTTCAGAACTTATGTATGGTCTTATAGGAAAACTTCCTTACCTGTTCTTGATGATTCATAGATAGCAAGTATCAAGTCAACTGCTTTTCTAGCTGACTCCCCTGTAATCATAGGATCTCTGTCTTCTATTACTGCTGATATCATATCATCAATCAGTGCATCATGACCTAAATTACTAATCGCAGCAGGGTCATCTGATCCCCCTACCTTTTCATTTATTACATCAGGAAGTGTATCCTCGTCACTTCCGACCTTTCTCCACTGTTGGAATCCGGAATCTCCAAAGATAATGCTTCCATTTTCTCCATGGATTTCGAAACGAGTTTCTTGCGCTGGATATACTGAAGTAGTGCCTTCAATAACTCCAACAGCCCCGCTGGTGAACTTTAAAATAGCTAAAGCAGTATCTTCAACTTCGATATCCCTAGCTAAGGTTTCTGCTCTTGCAAATACGCTTTTCACATCGCCAGCCAGCCACATAATCAAATCAATTCCATGAACGCCCTGATTCATTAAGGCACCGCCGCCGTCCAGCTCCCAAGTACCTCTCCAACCTGCAGAATTATAATATTCCTGACTTCGGTAATATTTTAAGTAAGCATCTGCAAGTACAATTTTTCCAAATTCGCCACTGTCAATTGCCTTTTTGGTGACAACAGCCTCCTTCATTAGCCTTCTTTGGTAAACACATCCGAGTTTTACTTTGTTATTTCTGCATACATCTATCATTTCAGTCATCTTTTCGCTAGTGATATCCAATGGTTTTTCACAGAATACATGCTTTCCTGCATTTGCGGTAGCAATTGTCATATCCCCATGCATTCCACTAGGTGTGCAAATGCAAACTACATCAACATCGTCTCTTTTCAGCATTTCATGGTAGTCGGTGTAAAAATATTGTGCACCATGCTTTTCTTGAAATGATTTTGCCTTTTCTTCCTCAATATCGCAAACTGCTATTAGTTCTGCCCTTTTGTTATTAAGGATAGATCTGACATGGCTACCTGCAATGTTACCACATCCAATAATTCCAAATCTAACTTTATTCTTCATTTAGCTGTCCTCCTGAAAACTTTTTGATTATTAATTATGTGCATCATGATTTTATCGTATAACACTGCAATTTACAATAAATGAATCCAATAAACTTAGATCAAGCAGATCATGGCAAAAAATAGAAGCTCTTTCTTCTATTAAGGATTATTCACTGCCACTGTTCTATGGATCTTGCTTTTATAGAGCAACTGTATCCAACGGAACCAGCTCCCACCGAATACATTAATATAGTTGAAGACGGGGAAGCAAATGCGGTGGTGGTTATTCCAGAGGCTGAAGCAAGCACAAATACACCACAAGAGGCTTTCCTTGGGTTCTTTGTTAATCCTATCGCAGTTAAGTTTGCAAGATATCAAAAATCTAATGCTCCTGAAGTTCAATGGGAAGTCAATGCTAATATAGCTAGTGATCGCTGGAATATAATACTGGCCATTCCATTTGAGGAAATAAGTGTTGACCCGTATGTAACAAAAACATTGCAGGGCTATTTCTTCCGAAATTACCATGGAGATACGAAAAATATATATGAGTTGGGAAGGCGCGGCTTCTTGGCTTGAAACAAGCTTTAATCCTATATACCTAATTGAATAAGCAACTATAGCATTCCCTCAACCTTGCTCCTGCAGGGTTGAGGGGACTACCTTAAAATCCAATGGCTAAGATGAAGTAAAGATTTTTAATTAAATCTTGTCAAATTGTAACTGGAAAATATATTGATATATATCGTTTTGTGACAGGATGTAAGTATTGGGGTAATTTGAAGTATTTAGTAAAAAAACCATGAATTATAGCAGGAGTTTTTCAAAATGTGTAGAAACTATATAAAGATGCATTTTAATATATATAGTGTCCTGGAATGATGTAATAATGAATGGGAGGTTAAACTATGGGTAAGATTTCAAAGATTTTAGCGCATTGGGGATTGGATATTGATGGAAATGAAATGAAGCAGACTTTGGAATCTCACTTATATGTAACTGGGAAATTGGCTGGTGAGATTGGTCAACATGTTGGTATGGCATCATTCATGAAATTAACGGGTTATCTGCATGATTTGGGAAAGGCTGATCGGATTTTTCAAGTTTATATCCGTGGGAAGACAAAGCGACATGTAAACCATTCATCGGCAGGAGGTCGTATCTTAAATGATTTTATTCTATCTGACTCGGACCTGACAAATCTAAAACACAGTAAATTGAAGTTTGCTTATTTTCAAGAATTATTAACATATATTATTTTAGCTCACCATGGCTTATATGATCTAATTCCTTATGGAAGCACAGAATATAAAACATATCAAAGGCTTCGTTACGATGAAGATGGGGATTATCACTATGGAGAGGATGTAGTGCCATTTGTTCATTTGTTGGAAGAGGAATTAAAAATGAATGGAGAAAAGACATTTATACCATTAATCCAAGAAGCCTACCAGGAGACAA
>JAAZEK010000036.1 GCA_012512335.1 Clostridiales bacterium
AGCTGAGAATTATCCTTAATGAACTGAATATTCCTCATTATTCGTTGTAGTAAGGTCTGAAGTGGTATTAGCTTAGGATTGTCTATATAAAGCATTCCTGTAAACCAATCATTCCATCTTGTTACAACATTAAAAAGTCCGATTGTTGCAAGGCCTGGTTTAAATAAGGGCAGTACAATTCTAAAGAAAATTGTAAGGTTACTTGCACCGTCAATTTTCGCAGCCTCAAACAGGGCATCTGGAATCGTAGTCTGAATAAATGTACGTAGGATAATAACATTATAGGCAGACACAAGAGTTGGAAGTAGAAATATCCATATTGTGTCCTTCAGATGTAAATACCTAACATTTATGATGTAGCTAGGCACCAGACCTCCTGAAAAAAGCATTGTAAAAAAGAGAATAAAGGTGTAGATGCTACGGAACTTAAAATTTCTCTGAGCCAGTACAAAAGCAAACATGGACATAACGAACAAACTCATAATTGTTCCAGTAATAGTATAGAAAATAGTAACTATATAAGAATCCAAAAGCTGCTGACCTGTTTTTATTAGCGTAGAGTATGCCTGAAACGAAATAGCATCAGGTATAAGCTTATATCCATTTACTGTTACACTTTCTGCAGGAGATAAGGAAATTGATACAACCAGCAGTAAAGGGAACACCGTAAGTGCCGCAATTATTATTAGCAATGTGGATATTGTAAAGTTTGATGCTGGCGAGATACTGTTAAAACGATTATATTTTCTTTGTTTAGCCATTGTGTGATATTCCCCTTTCTAAAATAATGCGCTGTCCGCATCAATTTTTGATATTACTTTGTTCATAGTAACAACTAGTATAAAACCAACTAAGGATTGATAGAGACCAGCAGCTGCCGCCATACCTGGATTGTTCAGTTCGGTCATAGCCCTATATACATATGTGTCAATAACATCAGTTACAGGATATAACATACCATTGTTCTGTGGGACCAGATAAAACAAACCGAAATCTCCCCTAAATATTCCACCTAATGCCATCAAAAGTAGAATAGTCATCATGGTTTTAAGATGAGGTAAGGTAATGTACCACGCTTGTTGAACCTTGGTTGCACCATCAATTACTGCCGCCTCATAGAACTCTTTTGATATTCCCGTAATAGCTGCAAGATAAACAATCGAATTGTAACCCACGCCCTTCCACGCACTTATGACTACAAAGAACAAAGGCCACCAGGTTCTATCAGAATACCAATCAACAGGTTGTTTGCCGAAAAGGTCAAAAAGCAATCCATTTAAGTAGCCACTTCTAGCACTTAAGAATGCAAAAACTATAATACTTACAACTGCCATGGATAGAAAATGAGGCATAATAAAGAATGTCTGTAATGTTTTAGCAAGCTTCTTGCTGTGTAGCTCACTTATCATTATTGCAAGTAATATTGATAAAAAGGTATTTAGTAGAATAAAGATAACATTATAAACAACTGTGTTTCGTGTAATATTCCACGCATCAGTACTAGCAAATAGAAACTCAAAGTTTTTAAATCCAATCCAATCACTTGCAAAGATTCCTTTTGCTACATTTAATTTTTTGAATGCTATTATTATGCCACCCATGGGCAAATAACTAAATAATAACAATACAACAAGCGCCGGAAGTGCCATAATATGCAATGTAAGATCGTCTTTGGAAATCCTGAAACGTTTTTTCTTAATCGGTTTAGCTGGTGGCTGTGCCATTAAATCAATTCCCCTTTTCTATAATATTTAATAATACATGGCATACAAATGCTGTTATCTTAATCAGCATGACCAATGGTTTAACTGTCTTATACGAGGTCAGCGTTATGATGATCTTACTGATATTATTAAGACTGCCAGAATAGCCATGGATTTCATAAATAATTTGTACCCTATGCTTAAAACATTCTAGATTGGAAGCGGAAAATCTGCAACGAACAATATTTTTTGCACATAAAATATTTGATATTTTGTAGAGTTTAGGGGAAGGAAGTTCTAATATGGTGGTATTTGTTGAATAATTGATTAGTGAAAATTCATTTATCTTTTTTTAGACACAACCTGTAAATAAGGTGAAAATTATCCATTATTTTACTGGTCAGCTATAAACAAAAGCAATAATTTTGAGCCAGCAATGTGATAATGATTGAGCTTTTTAAAACAGTAAGAGCCCGGTTAAAATACACCCGAGCTCTTGTATAGAAAAAGGCCAGCCTTTTAATTTGACATCTTCGATTTCATTGTGCGTGCACTAAATTGCGAAGGTTCTTCAATAATTAAACAGCCCAAGGGAATCACGCCTTTCTATTTCTGTAGACCATTATAGTATCGATCAAGTTGACATTCTCAAACTTACTGGTAAACTTATATAGTAACTTTCTTTACGAGCAGCTGCTTCGTTATATATATAAACCTGCTTATAGTAATGAAACATCAAAAGCATTATTTTTTATATAAAAATAATTAAATTTTACAAGGAGGATGATTATGTATAAGACATTAGAATCAGAAAAAAAATATTTTATTCTTGATATGGACGGAACCTTTTATTTGGGTGATCAATTATTGGAAGGCTCTCTGGATTTCCTAGAAGAGCTAGTTGACAAGGGAAGGCAGTTTCTCTTTTTCACCAATAATTCCTCTAAAAATAGGCAGGTTTACATGGAAAAGCTGAGAGCGATGGGCTGCTATATTGATGAAAATCAGCTTTTAACCTCTGGAATGGTTACTATAAGCTATCTTAAAAAGACTTGGAAGAACCCAAAGGTCTATTTATTAGGTACTCCTGCCTTGGAACAGGATTTTGAAGACAATGGAATACAGCTAACAGAAGACAATCCAGATGCCCTAGTAGTAGGCTTTGACACTACTTTGACATATGACAAGTTAGAAAAGGCTTGTACTTTGATTAGGAATGGCGTTCCCTTTATAGCAACTCATCCAGACAATAATTGCCCTACAGAATTTGGACCTATTCCCGATTGTGGTGCAATGTGCGCCTTTATTACTCAATCCACAGACGTTCTGCCAAAATATCTGGGCAAGCCCCATACAGAAACCCTCGATTATATAACCAGCTACTTAAACTGCACAAAGGATGAATTGGTTTTTGTAGGTGACAGATTATACACAGATATTGCTATTGGAGCTAACCACGGGGCAACTAGTGTACTGGTTCTTACTGGAGAAACTCAAATGTCGGATTTGGAAACTTCCGAGGTTAAGCCACAATTGATTGTTCCACGCTTAATTGATTTAGCTGAGTATCTATAGTGATTCTACTGAAAATAGTCTTGTATTGTCATTCTGAGGAGCTTGCGACGAAGAATCTTGAAAATAGAAGAGGATAAACATTTACTTTACTCAGCTTTATAAAGATTGCTTTAAAAAGACAAGGAGCAGGAATTGATCCTGCCCCTTTTTTATTACACATCTTTATTATATTTACATACTAGTCATCCAGTTCTGCCAAACGGGTTAGCAGGTGATTACTGCGTCTTACAAACTCAGCCATTTCTTCTGGCTCAAGTGGTTTATGATTCAACATAGCTAGGTCATAAACATGCTTGCAAATCATATCTACATCCTCTTTTCGGTCTGCTCTGTCCTTAAGCCCACCTAGCCTTGTAATCAAATCATTTTTCTGGTTAAGAACTAAGGTCTCTTCAACTGGGAATCCTCCCATAGACATATCACCAAAGCGCTTTGTCATTTCCTGCATTCTTCTGGATTGCTCAGAAAGCAGAATTACAGCTGGAATATCTGATGATTTAAGGGATTCAACTTGAATTTTCAACTCATCTTTTTCTAAAGCTTCTTTGAACATGGATTCCAGAGCTTCTTGTGCGGACTTACTCTCTTCACTAGTATCAGACTCTTCTTTTAAAGCTTCCGATATGTCTGAATCCACGCTACTAAATTTAATCCCAGTTTCCTTCATTTCAAGAAAGCTTATAAAGTGACTATCTATCATAGAATTTAGATACAGGGCTTCTAGATTGTTGTCCTTAAATAATCGGATGTACTGAGCTTGCTGATTTTCATCGGATATATAGAAAACTTGATCCTTATGCTGTTCACTATTTCGGTTGAGATAGTCCTTTAGTAAAGTGAACTCTCCACTGGTAGACTTATATATTAGAATTTCCTTCACCCGATCATAAAACTTATCATCCCGCATACAACCAAACTTAATAAAAGGATTTATATCTTCCCAAAATTTCTCATAACTTTCCTTCTCAGTTTTAAACAAGCTATTTAGCTTGTCCGCTACCTTCTTGGTAATATGCTCAGATATCTTTCTTACCTTACCATCATTTTGCAAGGAACTCCTTGAAACATTAAGAGGCAAGTCAGGACAGTCAATAACCCCTCTTAGTAGAAGGAGGAATTCTGGAATTACTTCCTTTATGTTATCGGCTATGAATACCTGATTGTTATAAAGCTTAATCTGACCTTCCATGTTGTCAAAGTCTCTTCGAATCTTGGGAAAGTATAGAATTCCCTTTAGATTGAATGGATAATCAACATTTAGGTGTATCCAAAATAAGGGTTCTTGAAAGTCCATGAAAACCTTCTGATAAAATTCCTTGTACTCCTCATCAGTGCATTCTGAGGGCTTTTTCAGCCACAGTGGATGAGTATCATTGATTGGCTTTGGCGAGTTATCTCCCTCTTCTTCCAAATCTTCATCTTCCGTGTCATCGGCTTCAACAGCTGTGCTCTCATCTTCAGCTTTCGCTTCAGATTTTTCTTTTGCTTTCTTTTCTTTTTCCTTCGCTTTTGCCTCAGCGTCTTCCTTAGCCTTTTTTTTCTCTTCTACATCTTCTAAATAAATCTCCACAGGCAAGAAAGCACAATATTTCTCCAATATTTTTAGTAGCTCATATTTGCCCAAAAATTCCTTACTATCCTCTGCAATATGTAAGGTCATTACACTTCCACGGCTTGCTAGTTCAGAGGTGGTCATTTCGTAGGTAGAACCACCATCGCTAATCCATTTTACAGCTTCTGCTCCTTCTTGATAGGACAAGGTATCAATTTCTACCTTTTCCGAAACCATGAAGACAGAATAAAAACCTAAACCAAAATGTCCGATAATCTGACTAGACTCTTCCTGGTCTTTATATTTTTCCAAAAACTCCTGAGCACCGGAAAAAGCCACCTGATTTATATATTTCTTCACTTCTTCGGCAGTCATGCCAATGCCATTATCAATAACTTGAATAGTTTTCTCTGGTTTATTAAGAACCACCTTTATGTAGTAGGGCTCTTCGGAATCTACTTTTGCTTCCCCTAGAGA
>JAAZEK010000355.1 GCA_012512335.1 Clostridiales bacterium
GGCTAAGTTTAGCAAAATACAAGGATCGGTGTAACAGTTCACTGAAAAGTAAAATAATAAATATATTCCAGTCGCTGTTCCTGCAAAGGTTTCTTCCATATGATTTATTATTTTATGTGAACAATAGCGGATCGGTTATAAAAAAACCACAAAAGACAATTATGTCTCTTATGGTTTTTTTATTGGTGGGGGAGGACGGATTCGAACCATCGAAAGCTGAGCTAACAGATTTACAGTCTGCCCCCTTTGGCCACTTGGGTACTCCCCCAAATCAAATCTTGCATAACAATTTTCTATTATAAATCAAGAACGGGGGAAAGTCAACGAAAAATTTCACTTTGTGAATTCTCGTGTTTTCGCGTTTTGTCATTTTAGCTTAAATTTTACATGGAATTTACATGGATTTTAAATATCTGTTTACAATGCTTTTATATTGGTACATATATCTAATTAAAAAATTGCATGTGTGCTTGTAACATGTATGCTTGTAATTCGTTATTTTGTTTATGGGGAGGCTAGAAAATGGCAGAAAAGACTTTGGAAGTTTCAAGATTTGAATTAAAATATCTTATAAATTTTGCTCAATATAGCAGGATTGCCCATACAATTGGCTCTGCCCTAACCGAAGATAAGCATAATGGCAGTATGGGATATCTTGTAAGATCCCTCTATTTTGACAGCTATGCTAACACCGATTTTTATGAGAAGCTTGATGGCGTGGAAAACAGAAAAAAAGTGAGACTTCGGATTTATTCCCACGATGCACCTTATGTAAATTTGGAGCTAAAGAAAAAGATAGGAAACAGCCAGGAAAAGAGTACAGTAATAATAAGCAGGGAAGATGCATCAGACTTAATCAACTGTAATTATGATGTGTTAACTAAATATGAGTCCTCTACTGCATCTGTTATCTATAACATTATGAAGGTAAATCATCTAAGACCTGTAGTTCTAATCGAGTATAGGAGGAAAGCATTTATTCATCCGATGAATAACATAAGAATTACCCTTGATTCGGAAATTAGGTCTAGCGAGACTGATTTCAACTTATTGAAAAAGGATCTTATACTAAATCCCGTTGAGGATTACTATACATCCATAGTTGAAATTAAGTACAACGGCTTTATTTACAAATGGATAACTGATTTAGTTCAGTCCAATGAAATAACCCTAGAGTCATACAGCAAATATTCGAATGCTCGTATGTTATTTGAGAAATACATAGCGTAATTGGAGGAATGCTCTGTGAAAGAACTTTTATACAATCTTTTATATGATGGTGCTACTGTTGTACCTCTTACCATTGCCTTGCAAAACATGGGAATTGGCCTTTTTATCGGAATTTTGATATCCATAACCTATAGGCTGACTTATACAGGTGTGGCTTATAGTAAGAAATTTAACAATTCCCTTATGATGCTATCTTTAATAACTACTATGGTGATGAATATTCTAAGCAGTAGCCTTGCCCTATCCTTAGGTATGGTTGGAGCGCTATCCATTATTAGGTTCCGTACCGCAGTTAAGGATCCACGAGACACTACCTATATATTTTGGGCAATAGCTGCAGGCTTAGGAGCTGGTTCGTCCAATTATAATTTAGCTATAGTAGGCACTTTATTTATTGCTTTCATTACAATTATTGCTAATTTCGGTTTCAAAAGCGATGATAGCTACTTGGTTATTGTACGTGGATCAATGGAATCCATGGATGAGGTAAGGGCAGCCTTATTTAAAGCATATAAGGCTTGTAAGCTAAGGGCTGAAACTGTAACCGACGAATATACGGAAATTGTATATCAAGTGAAGCTTAGAGATAAAAGTCAGATTAAGAATTATGAAAGCATGAAAAAAATTAAAGGAGTTACCTTTATAAATATGGTAGCTCGGGACGGTGAAACTCTGGGATGAAAAAAACTCTTATTATCTCAGATAGGAAGAAAGGCTTTAATTTTGCATTTCTGGCTATAATTCTACTGTTGATTTTTTTATTATCCTTAGCCCAGAGGCAGGATCCAAGTGATGAGACTGTAGCCACTCTACCTTCAGTTGTTACCCAAAGTGAGAATAGCAATAGTCCCCTTGATAATAACTTGCCTATAATTGTTATAGACACATATGGGCAGGCGATTGATGCCAATATTGACTATTCTCCTGCTATTATAAACGAGGTTGAAATGAGTCTTAGAGAACTATCACCTAGATATGAGGCTATTTTAAGGCTATATGAACCAGGTGAAAATGGATATACTTCTATTAGCCAAGCTAATGTACCAACATTAGATAAAAGAATATCTATAAATGTTCGCGGGCAATCTTCACTTGCTAATCCTAAAAAGCAATATACAATCAGGTTTATCGATGAGGATGGTATGGAAAATCCGGTTGAGCTTCTGGGAATGCCAAAGCATGATAAGTGGGTTCTTAATGCATCCTATTCAGATAAAAGTCTTATAAGGAATTATCTCGCTTTTAAAATGGCAGGCCAGATTATGGAATATACACCTGAAATCAGATTTGTAGAGGTGTATCTCAATGACAAGGGAGATGACAAAATAACCTTTAAAGACCATTATCTTGGTGTGTATCTTCTTATAGAAAAAATTGAGAGAGGCGAAAACCGGGTTAAGATAGAGACTAATAGTGATAATTACAGGGATATAAGCTTTATTATTGCAAGAGACAAAATTAAACAAGGTGATATTGTACTCCAAACTAATTGGAGCAAGCTAATGGATGATTTTGTGATTGATGAATACGGCAACTTGAGAATGAGGACTGTATTAACAACTGTTTATCCAGGTGCATCATCTTTGACGGAAAACCATATATCGAAAATTGAGAACTACCTAAATGATTTTGAGTATGCCTTAATGTCCAGTGAATTTACCAGCTTTAAAAATGGATATAGACAGTTCATAGATGTGGATTCTTTTGCTGACTTAGCCATTATAAATGAGATATTTAAAAATATTGATGGCGGTGATGTCAGCACCTACTTTTATAAGGATATTGGCGGTAAGATGAAAGCTGGACCAGTTTGGGACTTTGACCTTACTCTAGGAAATACATCCGTAGCACATGCAAATGAGCCTACAGGATTTCGTATGGTAAATACTCCGTGGTATGATAGGCTGTTTCAAGATTCTTATTTTGCCAACAGATATATTAATGCTCGATATAAGAGATTTAGGGAAACTATTTGGCCTACAGAGAAAATATTGTCAATGATAGATGAAGCTGTAATAGAGCTAGGACCAGCGGTTTCAAGAAACCTCAACAGATGGCATGACAAGGATTTGGATTTCGATTATGAGCAGGAAATAAATCAGATTAAAGAATTCCTAAGCTTAAGATTAGACTGGATGGATGAGAATATACATTTGTTGAAAAGGTTGGTAGAAAACCAGATAGAATAGGATGGTTTGCATGTATATCAGGAGATACACTATAATATTTTTTATTTCTATAATTATTGCATCCCTCTTCCTTGTTAACCTTTATAGTAGTAATAGAAGTAAAGCAGTTAAGCGGGAGATGTATCAAATAGGCGATACGAATACATTTACTCGTATAGATAGTGATAACATACAAATATACGAAGATAATAAATGGAGCGATATGGACCTGCGAGGTATCCGCCTGTCCTCCTTTACCCCAAGATATTCCCGCAACAAAAGTGGAGTTGATAAGTCCCTAATATTAGATTGGCTTAATCTAATCAGCGACTTGAATGTCAATGTTATTACAATACCTAATATTCAGCCCCCCAACTTCTATAAGGCCATATATGAGTTTAATTTTTTAAGGGAAGAACCAATTTACCTAATACATGAAGTGCAATTAAACGAAAGGGCCTTATTGAAGTACTTTGATGCATATGATACAGAGCTTATTAAGCCACTAAAGAAGGATTTAAAGAGTACAATAGATGTTATTCATGGGAGGGGTTTGCTTTTAAATAATTCAAGAAATCATACAGGAGTCTTCTTATATGATATTTCTCCATATACCCTTGGATATATTATAGGAACCAATACAAATGCAGAGTTAGTAACCTTAACTAATTTAAAGCATAACAGCATTGAGCATTATAATGGTGAGTATTTTTCAGTATCCTCTGGCAGCCCCTTTGAGTCCTTTATAGCTGAAATTATGGATTACGCAGCTATGTATGAGATAGAAAAGTATAACGAAATAAAGCTAATATCATACTTAACTACTGGTGAAACAGATCCTTTGATTCATAAAAACGAGACAAATGTGACTAAGAACGCCAGTATTAACCTAGAGAATATAGTAGCTAAAATGTCCAATATATTTGCCAGCTATAATATTCATCCCAATGCCTATGATTTTATTGACTATGAAAATTATACAGAAGATGAACCAGCAAATAATAATTCCTCCTATGCTGTATATTTAAAAAGATTGGCTGATTTTCATAGTATACCAATGATAGTTTCGGATATTGGAATCCCATCATCTCGGGGCATGTCTAGAATTGATATTGATGGTGGCTACAATAGGGGTAACCTAAACGAAAAAGAACAAGGTGATAATTTGGTTGAAGTGCTGGAGTTGATAACTAACTCTGGTTTTGTAGGTACAATTGTAAATTCATGGCAAGATGATTGGAGCCAATCAACCCCCTTTAATCTTTTAGAGGACCACTCTGACATTAGCTCTTCTACATATTGGTTGGATGTGCAAGCAAGCGATGAGAATTTTGGCTTACTGGCCTTTGATGCTGGAGAAAAAGAAGCCCTGGTCTACATTGATGGAGACTTTGATGAATGGGAGAATGTAAAGCCTTTATTTAATGATAAGGGAATTGAGGTAAAAGCCCTTGCAGATACCTCTTATCTTTACTTAATGCTTAGCATGGATGATTGGTCCATGACAAACGATAGTATGTATATAGGCTTGGATGTTACTTCTAATAGTGGTTCAACACTTTGGCGAGAAACAGGAGCTAAGTTTAACCTACCTGTAGATTTTATAGTAGAGCTTGTTGGGTACAATGAATCACGTATTGTAACCCATGAAAGATCTAATCTTTTCAACTACCTATATAAATACTATTCTGTAGTAATAGAAAAACAGGACCAGGCACCTGAAAAAGACAGTGATGTATTTTCTGCCATCTACCTATTAAACCGAAAGAGCTTTTATTTTAGGGAAAGCAACAAAATAATTCCACCGGCTTATTACCAGTCTGGCAGGTTGTTATATGGAAATGGAAACCCTAAGATGGAAAACTATAATTCACTTAGCGACTTTTATAAAGAAGGAGATTCCATAGAGCTAAGAATTCCTTGGATGATTATTAATGTAAAAAATCCGCTAAGAAGAATGATTCAAACAGATTTTTACTCTAAAGGCTTGGAAAGGGAGGATAAAATACGAAGTATAGGAATTTCAGTTTACTATGAAAAGGATAAGGAAGAAAAGATTGCTGGTGGGAAAAGATTCGTGATTCCCTCATTCAGAAATATGAAATATCATGAGCGCCTAAAGGAATCATATTATATAATTCAAAAATATTGGAATAATGAGGAAGGGAGTTAGAATAATGACAACATATCTGTTCTATGTAGCCTTTACCAGCTTTGTGGTTGTAATGCTAATTATGGGACTATTTTTCATAACATCAATGTGGCTAAATAATTCTTTCAAAGCAAGGGTTGATAGAAAAACAAGGGATTACAGGGAACTAATCCATATGCATTTTAGTAATCCTAGTAATGTCAGCGATGAAGACATAGGCCATGTAAAGAAATTAATTTCTAGTAAGGCGGGTCTATTGGGATTTTACAAGGTATATAAGGAATACCTAGATACATACGGATTTTATGAAGAAATAAGAAGTTATAATAACCAGGTAATTGAGTTTAAAATGTTAATCAAAAATAAGATAGTAAGAAGCAAGTATAGAAAAAGCTACATACTTTTTTTAATGTCAGAATTCAGGTTAAATACCAAGGAAGTAATAGAATACGCTCTGGATGCTTTGGATAGTGATAGTATTTATGTAAGGTATAATGCCCTTAAGCTGATAAGAAACAGCGGTAATACATCTGCTTTTCTTGATGCCTTAGAA
>JAAZEK010000356.1 GCA_012512335.1 Clostridiales bacterium
AGTCTTCTATAGCATTAACATTGACTACTCCCAGATCTGATATTCCTTTTTTCAAAGTTTGGATCTGTTGGTTGACATTTGTTATTGTCAAACTCTCATCCTTCAAGGACATTGCAGTCTGCCAAGTAAGTTCATATTCTTCCCATATTTTATTCTGGTAATTTTCAAGCTCTACCTCATATCTTGAGCACTGTACTTCCAGCTTATATTTTCTGTCTGTAATATCCGATGTGGTTTGGCTCCATTCTCGAAGTTCCTTTTCCATCTCCTTAAGGCGTTCTTCTAAGCTAGATCTCTTCTTTTCGGTTTCTTCCATAGTAGATTTAAGCTCTGTAGCTCTACTTTCCATGCGAGCCAATTCCACTATTTCATCATCGATAGCTGTATTTATGTTTTCAATTTCCTTATCATTGGATTTTCGCTGTTCCTCTCTGGCTTTGATACCATCAAAATGCCTGCGCAAATCCTCCTGTATACGATTCCCCTGTTCCTTTAGGTTGAGAATCTCCTGTTGCATAGCAGCTACTTTAACACGAATGTCGGTTTGCTCCTTGCTACATGCATCTCTAGCTGCTTGTTTTTCGCTTAAGAAGACCTCAGATTCTGCTGCCATCTCATTAATATCGGCATTCTTGCTCTCCAGATCCTGAAGTTCCTGATTGTTTTCGTTTATAGAAGCAGTTAAGGATTCCAGGTTTTCTTTTATTTGTTCCCCTTCCACTCCCATAGTAGACAATTCTTTTTCAGCTTGATCTACCTGGTTACTTACACTATTAAGACTCTCTTCTCCCGAAGCTAGATTTTGCTCTAGCACTCGTAGAGTGGCTTCTATTTTTTCAAGCTTTTCTTTTTTGTCTCTATAGGCTATCAAATCTATCTGTCGACTAGATTCTGTTCTAGCAAGAACTTCCTGTCGCTCGGCAATTTCATTCTGTAGCTCACCTATTTCTCTTTTACGCCCAAGTATACTTATACTTCTGGAAGCATTACTTCCCCCCGTCATAGAACCTCCAGGGTTAACCATATCTCCCTGCAATGTTACTATTCTAAATGAGTATGTAAAA
This sequence comes from Clostridiales bacterium, assembly GCA_012512335.1. Classification (GTDB taxonomy): domain Bacteria; phylum Bacillota; class Clostridia; order Caldicoprobacterales; family DTU083; genus UBA5454. Next base: position 1,065 of record JAAZEK010000356.1, read on the forward strand.
CGTTGAGCCATGCGAACAGCAGCGTCCATGTCATCTGCTATTACAACTCTACCTAAAAGGTTATCAAGTATACCTTGATACTTTGGGTCACAAGATACTTGCTCCGAAGCAATTCCCCTGCAGCCCTCCATATTAATTACATCTCGTTCATTTAAAGATAGCTTTCTACCCTTTATAGATGAAACAGGAAGGAAAGTTGCACGTCCATAATTGTTTTTTCTAAGGAATGAAATCAAATATTTTGCGTCTTCTTCATCCTCGGTTACAATATGCTGTAAGCTGGAACCTAGTACTATTTCAATCGCTGTTTCAAATTCTTCAGGTACATGAATTAGTGAAGCTACTACACCACAAACCTTGTCAGATATAGCTGGATTGGATTGGCAGGCAACGAGAATTTCCTTTACAGTTTTGTAAAAGCCGTCATATCCCTTTCTCATATCCTCTAATAATCGAAGACGAGAGCGTTTTCCTTCCAGAGCCTGCTTTTCCTTCTGAATTCCTTCTTCCTGAGTATAAAGAGCCTGTTTTTCTTCACGAACCTTATCTGCCAAGGAAGTTCGTTGTGCTTTTTCAGCCTCCAACTGTCTTTTGGTTGACATAACTTTATTATGTAAACTTTTCTTTAGCTGTGACAAGGATTCTCTTTCGTGTTCCTTGTCATCTGTCAATTCTTGAATTTTTTCCAGACGGGTTTTCCAACTGCTTTCCATAGTATGATAGCGTGTCAATTGGCTTTTACAGTCCGACATTCGCTGTAGCACATGGATAATATCTCCCTTGGTTTCATTAATTAGCTGTTGATGGTCGGAGATTTCTTTATTTAACTGGTTTAAGTTCTCTAATAAGAGCTCTGCTTTTACCTTTTCCTCTTCGTAGGCTTGACTCCTTTCCTTGAGTGTCACTCCAAGGACATTATGGTTTTCTTGAACTTCCTTGATATCCAGTTTTTTTCGTACAATTTCTTCTAGAAGACGGTTGTTGTCTCGCTCGAATTGTCGTATTCGCTCACGATTTAGGTTTTGTTCTCCCTTTATCTTTTCAGCAGTATTTAGTAGCTTATATCTTTCATTACGGGCTTCATCTACTTTCCGCTGTAAATCGCTTAATCTCTCAGATAAGGAATCTCGATTGGATTCCATTAAACCGGTTTGATTCTTTCGAGTTTCTACTTCCCCTTCCAACTGGGTAATCTGTCCCTTAAGCTCGTCTATTCTTTCATTATGACGACTATACTGATAGAGGAATTGATTAATTTCATGGGTTTTCAATTGCTCCTTTAGCTGCAGGTATTCCTTTGCAGCGTGGGATTGCTCCTCCAAGGGCCCTAACTGCTGTTCCAATTCTGATAGAATGTCTTCCACCCGGATAAGGTTCTCTCTGATTTTTTCAAGCTTTTTCTCTGATTCGTCCCGTCTTGACTTATATTTTACAATACCTGCTGCTTCTTCAAATATGTATCTGCGGTCCTCTGATCGAGTGCTTAAAATCTCGTCAATACGACCTTGACCAATAATAGAATAACCTTCTTTTCCTACCCCTGTGTCCATGAATAGCTCAACTATGTCTCTGAGACGGCAAGTGCTGCGATTTATGAAATATTCACTTTCACCTGAACGAAAGACTCGCCTGGTTACGGTTACCTCTGAATACTCTAGCGGTAGAGCACCATCAAAATTATCCAATGTAAGGGAAACTTCAGCAAAACCCAGTGATTTTCTCACCTGAGTTCCGGAGAAAATAATGTCCTCCATTTTACTGCCACGTAAAGACTTGGCACTTTGCTCACCTAAAACCCAACGCACAGCGTCAGCAATGTTACTCTTACCACTGCCGTTGGGTCCAACGATAGCAGTAATTCCCTTATCAAACTTCATGTATATTCGGTCTGCAAAAGACTTGAATCCGTATATTTCTAATTTCTTTAAAAGCAAGTTTCCGACACCCCTATTTTAAGCTAGCTCGTCCAATGCATTTTCAGCAGCTTGCTGCTCAGCTTCCTTTTTACTTTTCCCCTGTCCTATTCCCATGGGGATCTCTCCATGATATACCACGGCTGTAAACCATTTGTTATGATCAGGGCCTTCTTCGTTAACAATTCGGTATGATATATCCATAGAAGAAGTGCTTTGAAGCAACTCTTGCAAGTCAGTCTTATAGTCTTTTGTGCCTGCTCCAGCTATAAACGCTTCGATAGCTGGTACCATTAGTTTTAACACAAATGTCTTAGTAGTTTCGAGGTTGCTATCAAGATATATAGCACCTATAACTGCTTCCATAGCATCGGCCAGAACTGAAGGTCGATTCTTTCCGCCAATATTTTCTTCGCCCTTACCCAAGCGTAAGAAATCACCTACTTTGATTTCCTTGGCTTTTTTTGCTAAAGACACCTCGGATACGACTCCAGCTCGTATTTTGCTAAGGTCCCCCTCTGGTAATTCTGAGTAAGTGCGATATAGATAGTCACTCACAGTTAGGCCAAGAACTGAGTCACCTAGGAATTCCATCCGTTCATTAAAGGGAATACTTTTTTTTACTTCATTAGCATATGAGCTATGAGTAAGTGCGGTTTTGATGAAGGATGAGTCTTTAAACTCATAGCCTAGTATTTTATAAAACTGCTCTAATGACGGTACTTGTGTCATAGGTGAATCACATCCTTAAGTCGATTATTAGAAACTACTTAGCCTGTAGTACTTAAACATTCAATAAATCCTTCAATAGCGCTCTGGATGACAATCAACAATTACGTTTGTTCTCTTGCAATACTATCATTAATAATACCATCATTGATTATAATATCATTGATTATAATATCATAGATACTAGCAATTATATATTATTATAAATGATATACCATTTATTATCAATTGAGTTTAATCCAAAAAAGTTAAAGTTCACACCAAAATAATAAATCATATGGAAGAAGCCTTTGCCGGACCGATTATCAATCTTAGCGAATATCAGCAGAAAATGCGTTAAGCACCTTTCACTGTCTGAACCCAGTGAGTTTGGAAAGTGTAGTATTTTCAGCTGATATGAGCTTTAGTTTGATTCGTGATGGCATCAGCGACTGGAATATATTTATTATTTTACTTACCATGAACAGTAACATCTTATTAACGATAACCGTCCACCTGCTTATGCAAAAAGGCGTTTCCACTGCTGGCAATGTTACCATTGAAGCAAGTAAGGAAACGCCTTTTATCATTGTTTTTAACTAGTGAATAAATATTTAAAGCTTTATAAGCTTAACGGATCATTCAATGCCATCTTAAATGTAGTGAAGAATTCCTACTCATTCCTCGAATTTCTTAATTATAATGGTAGCATTTTGTCCACCAAATCCAAAGGAATTGGATAAAGCAGCGTCGATTTTACCATTACGCCCTGTGTTTGACACGTAATCCAAATCACATTCTGGGTCTTGAGTTACATAATTTATAGTAGGTGGTAAAAATTGATCTTCTATAGCCTTAACCATTATAATAGCTTCGATTCCACCAGCTGCGCCTAAAAGATGTCCAGTCATAGACTTAGTGGAGCTGATAGGCATCTTATATGCATGTTCGCCAAAGACTGATTTGATACCAGCTGTTTCAAACTTGTCGTTATATGGAGTGGAGGTGCCATGGGCATTAATATAATCAATGCTCTCAGGTACCATATTAGCATCAGCTAACGCTTCTTTCATAGCTCGTGCACCGCCTTCTCCTTCTGGAGCAGGTGCTGTGATATGGTAGGCATCAGCTGATAAACCATAGCCAACTACCTCTGCTAGAATAGTTGCTCCTCGATTAACTGCATGTTCATAGCTTTCTAGCACCAAAATACCAGAGCCTTCTCCCATTACAAAGCCATCTCGATCTAAATCAAAGGGTCTGCAAGCTGTTTTGGGGTCGTCATTGCGGGTAGAAAGTGCTCTCATGGAGCAGAAACCTGCTAGAGCAAGCGGGGTAATTGGCGCTTCACTGCCACCTGTGATTATGACATCTGCATATCCGTGTTTTATGCTTCTATATGCTTCACCAATTGCATTGGTAGCTGATGCGCATGCTGTAACGACCGTGGAGTTTGGGCCTTTTGCCCCATAAGCAATAGAGATCTGACCAGCTGCCATGTTACCAATCATCATTGGCACAAAGAAAGGACTTATTCTACCAGGGCCCTTTGAGAACAAAACATTTCCCTGATTTTCCATTGTTTCAATTCCACCAACACCAGAGCCGAAAATAACACCGAAACGATCTGAGTTGATCTTTTCTTTGTCTAAATTAGCCTGATTCATTGCTATACTAGATGCCGCAAGAGCATATTGAGTATAACGATCCATGCGTTTGGCTTCCTTTTTATCCATGTAATCTACTGGATTAAAATCATTAACTTCTGCTGCAATTTTTGCACTAAAATCTTCAACATCAAAACGAGTAATGGTATCGATGCCACAGGTTCCCATACGAATGTTATTCCAAAAGGATTCTATGGTATTTCCCAAAGGGGTAATGGCACCCATTCCAGTTACTACTACTCTTTTATTCATCAAAAAATAAACCTCCTGCCTGTTTTTAGGAGCCGTTCAAATTAGTTGTTATCTTTTTCCCTAATAATGTCTTTAATATAAAAATATATGATTGCTGTAATTAGATAAATAATATAATTACTATTGAGTATTTGACCGGATTCCCCAAAACAGGGAATCCGATCGTAAAAAAATATTAGGAATGCGACTTAACATAGTCAACTACATCGCCAACCTTGGCGATTTTTTCTGCTTCTTCATCAGGAATTTCCATATTAAATTCCTCCTCCAAAGCCATAATCAATTCTACAATATCCAAAGAGTCTGCCCCTAAATCTTCTACGAAAGAAGATTCCATTGTAATCTCACTAGCTTCTGCACCAAGTTGTTCTGCTATTATGTCTCTAACCTTTTCAAACATCCATTGCACCTCCTCTCAAAACTATTTAAAGTTTGCTTATAATATGAAGTTCTTACACATATTATTACATATTCATTCCACCGTCAACGTTTATAACCTGCCCTGTCAAATATTTACTTTCCTCTGAAGCTAGGAAGACTGCTAGATTGGCTACATCATCTGGTTTGCCATATTTCTTTAAAGGAACCACAGACAAGATGCCTTCTTTTTGCTGTTCAGTTAAAGCATCTGTCATATCAGTCTCTATAAAACCAGGGGCAATGACATTTACCAATATGTTTCTAGGAGCAAGCTCCTTGGCAACGGATTTGGAAAAGCCAATAATGCCTGCTTTAGAAGCAGCATAATTTGCTTGACCAGCATTTCCTGAAACGCCTACCACTGAGGATATATTTATAATTCTGCCCCGACGTTTCTTCATCATGTACTTACTAGCTGATTTTGTTGTAAAAAACACACTTGATAAATTAGTATCCAGCACCTTAGTCCAATCTTCTTCCTTCATGCGGATGAGTAGACTGTCTCTGGCTACGCCAGCATTATTCACAAGTATATCCAAACCTCCAAGGCTTTTAATGGTCTCTTCAATAAGGGCCTCAGCTTCCTCCTGTTTGGAAATGTCAGCTTTAATGGCAACCGCCTGTCTTCCCATTTCTCGAATTAGCGATACTACTTCCTCTGCTTTTACCTTACTACTAGAATAGTTGACAGCTACATCAGCTCCAAGTTCTGCAAGTTTAAGAGCGCAAGCCTTTCCAATTCCTCTTGAAGCTCCTGTTACCAAAGCAAATTTTCCAGCAAGTTTCATATCCAATTTACACTCCCTTAAGCAAACCTAAAACATTTTCCAAAGAAGCTAAATCTTCTACGTTATAGGTATTTACAGTATTATCAATTTTCCTCAAAAACCCACTTAGAGCTTTTCCAGGTCCTAGCTCAAGAAAGGTGTCAACTCCTTGAGCGATCATATAACGAATACAATCTTCCCAGCGAACTGAATTACTGACTTGTTTAGCCAGCAGTTCTCGAATCTCTTCTACACAACCAGAGGGCTTTGCACTAACATTTGACACGACAGGAACTTGGGGTGTCTTTATGCCTATGTTCTTTAATAATTCCGCAAGTGCGTCACCTGCAGGTTTTAGCAAGGGTGAATGGAAAGGGCCACTAACTGGGAGAGGCACTACTCGTTTAGCACCGGCTTTTTTTGCAAGCTCTGAGGCTTTTTCTACTGCTGACCTATCGCCAGATAACACCAATTGACCAGGACAATTATAATTAGCTATGCTTACAGTACCATGTTCTGATGCTTCCTCACAGCACAGTAGTAGCTTATCTTCTGCTAAGCCTAAAACTGCAGCCATAGCGCCTTTGCCTGAAGGCACAGCTTCATTCATCAGCTGACCACGCTTTCGAACCAAAGGGAGAGCATCTTCATATGAAATGGAGTTTGCAGCTACCAGTGCACTGTACTCGCCAAGACTCAAGCCTGCAGTCATAGTAGGCATAATCCCTTCACTCATTAACAATTGAGATATGGCTGTACTTACCATGAGAATAGCTGGTTGAGTATTTTCAGTTTTCTTTATGTCTTCATCATTACCATTGAAAACTAGGTTAACAAAGTTTTCAATGAGAATTTCATCAGTTTTATCAAAAATATTTTTTACTATATTAAAATTATCGTATAATTCCTTGCCCATACCAATGTATTGGGCCCCTTGTCCAGGGAAAATAAAAGCTATTTTCATACAAGAACCTACCTTAACATCAAATTTCCTTAAATACAGCTTAATCAGCTTTTGTTCGGCTTAACCTAGCTTAATCTAGTTCACTCTATCTTAAAATTAGATTGCCTTCTTAATCGCATTACTGTCTTTTGACCATTTTATAATATTCGAAGCCCAGGTTAATCCACCACCAAAGCCTACCATACAGACATTATCACCTTTACTAATCCTACCTGATTTTACTGCCTCATCCAATGCAACAGGTATTGATGCTGCTGATAAGTTTCCATATCTGTCTAGATTGGAATACACTTTGTCTTCGCTCACTCCCAAACGCTTTGCAACGTTGTTAATAATACGAATATTTGCTTGATGTGGTACTACGCAATCAATATCATCTTTTGTTATTCCTGCAATGTCCATGGCCTTCTCTGCTGCTGATGACATGATTTTAACTGCAAACTTAAAGACCTCACCTCCATCCATATGGATGTAATGGTAGTCATGTAATAAAGTTGCTGCAGATGCAGGCATTCTGGAGCCACCAGCCTTTACAGCAAGTGAGTTTCCATTGCTTCCATCTGCTCCCATGTATTGAGCTAGAAAACCATAACCATCCTCTACACGGCTTACAACTGCAGCTCCTGCTCCGTCACCAAAAAGAATGCAGGTGCCTCGGTCCTTATAATTAGTGATACGACTTAAGCATTCCCCACCAATTACCAATATATTTTTATAAAATCCAGTAGCTATAAACTGCTGTGCTACGTTTAATGCATACAGAAATCCGGAGCAAGCCGCTTCGATATCAGAGGCTGCAGCATTTACAGCACCTATGTTACTTTGAACAATACATGCTGTAGATGGAAATGGCATGTCAGGAGTAACAGTAGCTACCAAAATCATATCCAAATCTTTTGGGTCCATATCCGCATCATCCAGAGCCCTTAGAGCTGCTATGGTACTTAGGTTGGAAGTGGCTTCATTTTCACCAGCAATCCTTCGCTCGCGAATACCAGTCCTAGTCACTATCCATTCACTTGATGTCTCAACTATTTTTTCTAAATCTTCATTGGTAATGATTTTTTCTGGTACATAGGAACCAGTTCCTATTATACCTGCTGAATACAAACCATTCTTCATTTTATGTCCTCCAAATTTGTTGTCAAGATGCTTTTGATTTGCCTTAAAACGTCATTTTCTGCGTATAGCTTTCCTTGACGTATGGCGTTTTTTATAGCGGTTCCATTAGAACTACCATGTGCCTTAATTATTCCACCGTTAATACCAAGTAAAGGAGCACCCCCAATTTCATTGGAATCAAGCCCCTTCTTTAAACTCATTAGGCTAGGTTTTAACAAAAACGCCCCCAGCTTACCTCGGGTACTTTTCATCATAGACTCTTTTAACATACTAAAAATGCTATGAGCAAAACCTTCTGTATATTTTAGTACGATATTACCAGTAAATCCATCACATACCAGAATATCTACTACACCTTCTGGAACTTCTCTCGCTTCAATATTTCCGATAAAATTAATACCTTTGGTTTCTTTCATTAGCTTATAAGCTGATTTATACAACTCGCTACCCTTAGTTTCTTCGGTACCGATATTTAACAAGCCTACTGTAGGGTTCTTAATACCGACTACACTTTCCATATAAACAGTGCCCATAATTGCAAATTGTATTAGGTTATCTGGTTTACATTCTGTATTAGCCCCCATATCTAGAAGTAAGGTGCTTCTCTTACGGAAAGGTAAAAGTGCTGTAAGAGCAGGACGGTCAATGCCCTTAATACGGCCTACCTTCAGAAGACCTCCAGCTAAGAGTGCACCGGTACTACCAGCAGAAATAAGTACGCTGTCGGAATCTTTTCGTATCATCTCCATAGCTTTGACCATAGAGCTGTCAGACTTTCCTTTGATGGCTTTTACAGGGCTGTCTTCCATGGTAATTATTTGGGTCGTATGTATAATTTCAAAACGGTTCATTGGTGCATTCAGGCTTTTAAGTTCCTCTTCCAACAATTGTTTATCGCCTGTCAGTGTAATATCAATTCCATATTCTAAAGCTGCCTCTACACTACCCTTAACTATTTCCTTAGGTGCATGGTCACCGCCCATACCATCTACAATAATTCTCATTATTTGTCACTCCTGTTCTCTCCGATGCTGACAAGGATGAATTTACCTCGAAAAGCTTCCTCTTGGCGTACCTTGATAAATACCCAAACAAAGTATTTATTTCCTCTGGTCCGTGTCACTTGAGCCTTAGCTACCAGCTTGTCACCTACAAAAATTGGCGTCTTGTACTTGATATTGGCTACACCTGTTAAAGCTACTTTTGCGTCTACTACCGCTATAGCCAGGGATTCTGCCTGAGCAAAAATATAGTGCCCACGCACAATTTGTGACCTTTCAAATACCATTTCATCTGTGGTCTGCAATATGGATATACCACTAACACCAAGCTCCAAATCTACAATTTCTCCGATAACTTCTTTTGCATCCATAGATCGCAACTTGTTCTGATTTTCGGATGCAACAGCTTTTATACGTTCTCGAAGCTCTGGTATACCAAGTTCTAGGCGATCCAATCGGATGGTTTGGATGCTAACATGGAAATTATCGCTTAACTCCTCATCGGTAACAAAGGGATCTTCCTGCAAAACATCAACCAACGCCTGTTGTCTTTCTTTCTTGGGTAAGGTGTATTTCATAATTTTTCACCTCCAACAGGATAATACTGCATGCTACTAATAATCATACGCCGTAATAGCTGTTATTAGTACCAGATGCTAACACCAGTATAAAGTAGTTTCCCCAATAATGCAATACTTATTTTTAGACTTGTTTTTTTAAAAGTAAAAGGAGCACCTATTAGAGTGCCCCTGTGAGTATGCAAAATATCATTATTTAGCTACTTCAATTACCTTTTTCTTGTCATAGTATCCGCATTTCTTACATACGCGGTGGCTAAGCTTCATTTCACTACACTGTGAGCATTCTATCATAGCCGGTGCGCTGACCTTCCAGTTTGCCCTTCTCTTATCTCTTCGTGCTGAAGATTGTCTTCTCTTGGGTACAGCCATTTTCTACACCTCCTCGCTTTCGGTGGTAAAGAAATCCTTCAATACTTTCAAACGTTCATCCACATGATCGGAATCATCATCCTCTGTATGGAAGCATTTACAAGTCCTATGGTTTAAATTGGTTCCACAATCGGAACAAAGACCTTTGCAATCCTCTTTGCATCTTCTAAGCATAGGTAATTCTAATAATATGAACTCCTTAACAATTTGAGTAAGGTCCACATTATTACCTTCAAAGAGGAACACATCTCCACTATCCTCGTCCCAGTCGCTTTCATCTGAAATACTCTCAACAGAGGACTTCATCAGCCTTGTATCAAAACTAAAATCAAGTGGCTGTTCATAACTTTCCAGGCAGGAACCGCATTGCAGACTTACATTACCCTTAACATCCGCATTAAGATCCAGAACATCTCCTCTATTGACAATTAGCCCGCTTACGGACAAGGGTTTAATAAAGGAAATTGGTTCCTCCTGCCAAGTAAGATCTGGCAACTTAAGACTAACATCAAAGCTTCGATTAGCATCTTTCTCCTGCAATAAACCTTCAAGATGGATTTTCAAGTATATCACCTCATAAGCTTCGATTTCTAATTATAGATTTTTCCGTGATATTTGTCAAGAACTTGAATTCTAACTTTTCTAGAATTCTAAATAAGTTCCATTGTTTCTCGTGCTATCATAAGCTCTTCATTAGTTGGAATGACCATTACGGAAATTTTGGAGTCATCGGTAGTAATAGGACCTTCCTTAACTTTACTAGGTATATTGCTATTTCTTTCTTTGTCAAATTTAATGCCCATATATTCCAAGCTGAGGCATACATCTTCTCGAATGATAGGCGTATTCTCGCCAACACCCGCTGTAAATACAATACAATCTACCCCACTCATGGCAGCTGCATAAGAGCCTATAAACTTTTCAACTTGGTAATTGAAAACATCCAAAGCCATTCTTGCTCGTTCATTACCTTCTTCAGCCGCGCTGGTTAGATCCCTAAAATCACTGCTTATTCCTGAGATGCCCAATACACCAGAGCGCTTGTTTAAGGTTTCATTAACATCTTCTGAGCTTAAGTTTGCTTTTTCCATCATATAGCTGATAATGGCTGGGTCAATATTGCCAGAGCGAGTGCCCATGGGAAGGCCTTCCAGCGGAGTAAAACCCATACTGGTATCTACAGATTTACCATTTTTAATAGCTGTGATACTTGAACCATTGCCCAAATGACAGGTAATGATCTTGAGGGATTCGATGGGCTTATTTAACATTTTCGCTGCTCTAAGGGCTACATATTTATGGGAGGTGCCATGGAAGCCGTAACGTCGAATACCATACTTTTCATAGGTTTGGTAAGGAACTGCATAGAGAAATGCCTTTTTTGGCATAGTCTGATGGAAGGCAGTATCGAAAACAGCAGTCATTGGAATATTGGGCATTATGTTTTGACAAGCCTCTATCCCCATAATATTTGCTGGATTATGTAAGGGAGCTAATTCAGCATTCTTCTTTATTGCATCCATAACCTCTTTATCAATTACTACTGACTCAGAAAACTCTTCTCCACCATGTACTACCCGATGTCCAACAGCGCTAATCTCGCTCATATCCTTAATAACGCCATATTCTGGGTGAATTAAAGCATCTATGACCATTTTTATAGCATCAACATGATCGTTAAATTTCACTTCTAGCTCAACCTTGTCTTTTCCTGTAGGTGTATGTCTCAAGAAGGAATCTGGTATACCAATACGCTCAGCATTTCCCTTGGCTAAAACTTTTTCCCCATCCATATCAATTAGTTGATATTTTAAAGATGAGCTTCCAGCATTTATAATTAAAATTTTATTCATCCTTATTCCTCCTATAATGCTGCTTGTAGAACGGTGACGGCTACTACATTTACAATATCAGTTGCATTACAACCTCTGGATAGATCGTTGACTGGCAAAGCTAAGCCTTGACAGATTGGGCCTACAGCTTCTGCTCCTGCTAAACGCTCAGTTAGCTTGTATGCAATGTTTCCAGAATCTAAGTCAGGGAACACCAAAACATTGGCTCTTCCTGCTACCTTGCTACCAGGTGCTTTACTTTTTGCTACACTGTCTACCAAAGCAGCATCTCCCTGAAGCTCGCCATCAAATAATATTTCTGGAGCTAACTCCTGGGCAACCTTAGTTGCTTCTTTTACCTTATCAACTCGCGGATGTTCTGCACTTCCCTTAGTGGAATAAGACAGTAGTGCAACAATTGGTTCGTATCCAACAACCTGCTTCATAGTCTTAGCTGAAGAAACAGCTATAGCGCCTAGTTGTGTTGCATCTGGATCAGGATTCATTCCACAGTCTCCATATACAAAGGCACCATCAGATCCAAAGCTCTTATCAGGCATTTCCATAATAAAGCAACTAGAAGCAACAGGGATACCCGGAGCTGTTTTTATAATCTGAAGAGCGGGACGTAGAACATCACCAGTGGAATTGGCAGCACCTGCTGTCATACCATCAGCATCTCCCATTTTAACCATCATGACACCAAAGTAAAGAGAATCCTTTAGAGTTTCTCTGGCTTTTTCCAAGGTCATTCCCTTATGCTTGCGAAGCTCTGTGAATTCCTTCACATAAGTTTCCATTTTGTCAGATTTCAAATAATCTTTTACTTCAACACCTGTCAGATCAACATTGTTGTTTTTTGCTATTCGTGTTATTTCATCGGGGTTTCCAAGTAAAACAATCTTTGCTACTCCCTCTTTTGTGACAGTTGCCGCAGCTTCTATCACCCGTGGATCCTGCCCCTCTGGAAGAACAACTAGCTTACCTAACTTGGAAGCTCTCTCCCTCATATTCTTTAGTACTCCCATTTATATAACTCCCTTCGTGTAACTATAATTTATTCGCTTTAATTCGTGCAGTTTTTTAAAAGCTATGTTGTTAAAATGCTAACAACCAACACTTATTCTTCTACATTAATCGCCGAAATCCTTCTAAAATTAGTCAAAATATTAACAATTTATGATTTGTCTTGTTCTCTCATCTAAATAGAGGTAAAATATAGATATCTATAGAATATTATTCCTTCTGGAGTAGCAACTATCCAGACAAATAACAAGGAGCAATCAAACTTATGAAGGTATTAGGAATCATAGCAGAGTATAACCCCTTTCATTATGGCCACTTGTTTCATTTGAAACAATCTCTTAGGCTGTCCAAAGCTGATTATACTATTGCAGTCATGTCTGGTCAATTTACCCAGCGTGGCGAAGCCGCTATAGTCGATAAATGGATTCGAGCTAGAGCTGCCGTAGCCTGTGGAGTTGATCTGGTCCTAGAGCTACCTACTGTTTATGCTGTCCAGACTGCTGAATTGTTTGCTAGAGGCGGTATTCAGCTACTAAATCATACTGGTTTGACTACCCATGTCAGCTTCGGAAGTGAAATCGGTGAATTAGCGCCTCTGCAAAGTATCGCAGATATCCTAACTGTTGAGGATGAGGAGTATAAAAGACTGTTAAAAGCCTATTTGGCGAAAGGTTTGTCCTTCCCTGATGCACGACAGAGAGCTGTAATGGGTTACTACTCAGGCATTAGTGAGCCTGCTATCCAAACAGTCTTATCTAAAAGTAATTCCATTTTAGCCATCGAGTACTTAAAGGCTCTTAAGAACAGCAAGAGCAAAATAATTCCCTTGACCCTACCTCGAGTTCGAACCTCTTATAACAGCACTCAAATTAAAAAAGGTATTGCCAGTGCTACATCTATTCGTAAGGAGATTATGGAAAACAATCTATCTCACCGAGCCAAGGAAGCTGTTCCCGAGCCTGTATTTAATATCTTATCGGATTCATTTGTTAACGGTATGGGACCTGTTGACAATAATTCTTTTGATGATTTTATACTAGGTACCTTACGTAGAAGCAGTCTAGCAGAAATTGCCTCTTGGATGGATGTAAGTGAAGGTTTAGAGAATCGAATCAAGGAATGTGCCCAAATAGCTAGCAATATTGAAGAATTTATTACATTAGTCAAAACTCGGCGTTATGTCCATACTAGACTACAACGAATTTTAATTCATGGACTGCTAAACCTTACTACTAAAAGTTTTAAGGAACTGGACGATGTAACAGGACCTAAATATCTACGCATTTTGGCTTTTTCTAGAAATGCCATGCCTCTTATGAGGAGACTTAAGGAAACTGCGCAAGTACCCATATTAACTAAAGCTGCTCACATCAACCGGTATGAAACATCAATTCAAAGGATGTTTGCCTATGACAGCTTGGCTACTGACATTTATAGCTTAGCCTTAAGCAATCCTAAAATGCGCCAAGGCGGTCGAGACTTTACACAAAAGTTAATTCCAATTTGAAACATGCAGGTACTATTCTAATAAAATCTAGTAATTTAGCCTAGGCAGTTGATTCTTTGTTATCTTGAGTGGTTTTCTTTTTTTTTATCTCTCGAGTCATCGCAATTTCCTCTTCATCATAGTTCAACAATTCCTTTATTTCACCCATCGTGTCCCAAGTAGCCACTCTCCCTGCTTCTATGGCAGCACTGACATTATCAAGTGATAAAGGGTTGGTTAACTCAACATCTGGTTGTATAATTATATCTCCCGTAGGTATGGTGTGTCTGATGATTTCCAATTCCATAACCTCCATGGTTTGAATAATCGTTTCTATAAAATTTTCAGGTGGACGATGTAAACCACGAAAAGCAACATCAACACCAATAACAATGTCAGCTCCCATTTTTCTAACCACATTAACAGGGACACGCTCTAGTATACCTCCATCAATCAGCACCTTATCTCCTAGTTCTACAGGCTGGAAAACACCGGGTATGGAAATACTAGCCCTAACTCCTTGGTATACTTTGCCTTCTTGTATAATAACCCTTTCACTAGTAATTAGATCCACCGCTGTAACCGCAAGGGGTATATCTAAATCCTTAAATTCTTGATCCTTGGTTAATAGTTTAATCAATTCATTTACTCTATTACCTCTAATGAATCCTCTACGGGAAAACCCAACATCATATAGACTAGTGTTCAAGTTTTCAGCTATACCTTCCATCATTTTTGGGGTCATGCCCGCAGCATAAATCGCCCCAATAATTGAACCTATGCTACTCCCTGCTATGTAATCAGGTTTAATGCCATTTTCCTCCATAACCTGCAAAACACCTATATGCGCAAATCCTCTAGAGGCACCCGCGCCTAACGCTAAACCTATTTTTGGTTTTTGTTTCATGAAATCACTCCTTAGCTAATACATATATTATTGGTTATACTCTCAAAACGAAACAGTTTTATAAAAATTGGAGGTTACAAATTTGCTATGAAATCAAAAAAAGAAAACAGCTGGAATAAAGCCTATCCAGGTTTGATTGCTTTTATACTTTTGTTAGCTATATTTTTCAATCCGAAGGATTCATTCCAAGCAGCTCTGTCAGGTTTGAATATCTTTCTTCAATCGGTTTTCCCAGCTCTTCTTCCCTTTTTTATAATTTCTGAAATCGTGATAGGGCTGGGTATGGTCGACTTTATTTCAGAATTGTTAACACCTGTTATGATACCTGTCTTTCGTTGCCCTGGTAGCAGTTCTTTCGTCTGGATTATGAGTATTACCTCTGGGTACCCATCAGGAGCTAGGCTAACTGCGGAGCTTTATAATCAAAAAAAAATAAACACAATTGAAGCACAAAGAATCCTTAGTTTTTGCTCAACATCAGGTCCCCTTTTCATGATAAGCGCAGTTGGAATAGGTATGATGGGCTCTGCTGAAGGAGGCAGGATTATACTAATCGCCCATTTTATAGCAGCTATCTTAACAGGCTTGCTTTTCAGGTTTTATAGAAGTCGTGGAACAGGAAAATCTAGCTCAAATAGAAACCCATCCCAAACTTATCTGCAAAACTCGAGAAACACGAAACATCAAAACACAGGTTTTAAGCAAGGATTGGATGCATTAGTTAGTGCTCGTAAAAAAGATGGCAGGCCCTTCGGTCAATTAATGGGAGACGCAGTACGCAATTCAGTTAACACCTTAATGGTAGTCGGTGGATTTATAATTCTCTTTTCTGTCCTCATAGCACTTTTAATGCAATTCATTGACCACCCTTGGATCAAGGTATTAGTAGGAGGATTTTTTGAGGTGACCACAGGATGTAAACTTATTAGCGATTCCCCACTATCCATGCAAACAAAATTAGCTGTTGCATCTTTCTTTATAGGCTGGAGCGGTTTTTCAATCCTCGCACAGTCTGCCAGTCTTCTATCAGGTACAGGAGTGAAAATGAGTATTTTTATGTTTGGAAAGTTTATACACGGACTACTTTCAGCTGCTTTGTCCATACCAGTTGGCCGCCTTCTATACCCTAAGGCATTGGAGGCATCAGTTCCCCCGCCTCCTATAACATTTCCTATGTGGAAAAATGTATTACACAACTCTATTCATTTGATATTCATTGCCCTCGTACTAATATTCATTTTAGTAATAACAGGTCGCATCGTTATATGGGTAAGGAAAAAGGCAGTTGACTAACTGCCTATCGTTTTTTAGAGTTTAATTCCTGACGATTTTTATGTAAGGTCTCCAGCTGCTTTGCAACATACATTTCTACATCCTCTAAAACAGCATCCGCATACTCATTAGCTCCCAGTCTGATTTCTTTGGCACTGTTCTGTGCTGTTTCTAATATTTCTCTGGACTGCTGATAAGCATTCTGTGTAATCTCATTCTCATCTACCAAGGCCCTGATACGCTGTTCAGCTTCTACAGAAATAGCATCTGCTTCTTTTTGGGCTTCAATTAGAATACGCTGTTGTTCTTTTTTTACCCATTCCGCTTGCTTAATTTCCTCCGGAAGGCTTAGCCGTATGTCCTTTATCATTTCCAGGCACTTTTCACGGTCAATTAATGCCTTAGATGCAAAAGGAACATTGACACCTCTCTCCAGTTCATCCTCGAGAAGATCTAAAAGACTTATAATATTCATACCTACCCCTCCTGTTTCTCACTATATTTATCTAATATGTCCTGTAAAATTTCCTCTGGTACCAAGTCCTGTATGGAACCTCCCAAACTAGCAATCTCCTTAACCATGCTGGAACTTAAATAAGAATATTTATGATCCGTCATAAGAAACATGGTTTCTACTTCTGATTGAAGCTTTCGATTAAGTAAGGCCATTTGGAACTCATATTCAAAGTCGGACATGGCTCGTAAGCCCTTAATAATCACTTGTGCCCCTTTATTGGTTACAAAATTGACAAGCAAACCTTCGAAGTGATCAACTTCCACATTGGGAAGGTTTGATATACATCTCTTAATAAATTCGATCCGCTCATCAACTGAAAACAATGGCTTTTTGCTTTGGTTTTTTACTACGGCTACAATAACCTTGTCAAACACCCGTGAAGATCTCTGGATGATATCCAAATGGCCATATGTAAGGGGATCAAAGCTCCCTGGATAAACTGCGATTCTCATTTAAGTATGATTCCTTTCTGTAAAAGCTTATTGCAGTACCTCGATACTTGCGTAAATCATATTGGACAAAACTACCAATATTATGTGGCAGATGATTCTCGAATAGATGCTCTACCACTATAATTCCATCTTCCTTTACTAAATCAGCTTCATCAAGAGCCGTAATAGTTGGAATCTCTAGACCCTTGTCATAGGGAGGATCCATGATGACAATATCAAACTTTTTTTTATCTTTGAAAAGCTGGTTAATGGCACGAATTACATCATAGGGTAAAACTTTAGCCTTATCCAAGTAATCAAGAGCTTTACAATTTTGTCTTAATATTTTTAGGGCAGCGGAGTTCTTTTCGACAAAAACTGCATCTTTAGCACCACGGCTTAAGAATTCTAAGCCCAAGTTACCTGAGCCTGAGAATAAATCCAATATGGAACTGTCGGGAATTCTGAACATTAGAATGTTAAACAAGGATTCTTTTACTCGATCGCTGGTGGGTCTGGTATTTACCCCTTCCAAGGTTTGAATTACCCTTCCCTTACGTTCCCCCGAAATAATTCTCAGCATGTTTGTCAATTCCCTTCAAATATTGACTAATTTCTCACTACTTATTCATTTTACCATAATTCCAAATAGTGAACAAGAACTAATACTGTACCATTATGACACGTCTATCCACGTTTCAAGGGCTTTTTCTAAAAACAAGTGGTATAGTTGTTCTTTATTTGGATCATTGATAATTTCTATTGCTGCTTCCTTTGCTAGTTCGTATAAATCATAATCCCTCATGGGGTTTGCAATTTGGAATACAGGCATCCCATGTTGACGCAAGCCAAATAACTCCCCTGGTCCTCGTAGCTCCAAATCCTTTTCTGCAATCTCAAATCCGTCGTTAGATTCAACTAAAACCTTCATACGCTGCTTAGTTTTTTCATCCCTTCCATCAGAAACTAATATACAAAATGAAGGTTTATCCCCTCTTCCTACCCTACCTCGGAGTTGGTGAAGCTGTGACAGTCCAAAACGCTCTGCATTCTCAATTATCATAATTACAGCATTTGGTACATTAATGCCAACTTCTATTACCGTAGTAGATACCAGGACCTGTAACTCGCCTTTAGCAAAGGCTTCCACGACTTCTTCCTTTTCTGTAGGTTTTTGTCGTCCATGAAGTAAACCCATAGAAATATCTTTTAAAACACCCTTTGACAAATCTTGATATACTTCCTCTGCAGAACGCAGCTCCATTACTTCTGATTCCTCTACTAATGGACAAACAATATATGTTTGATTGCCTACAAGTGCATGCTTATTCACAAACCGATAGATGCGTTCCCGGTATGCACTGCCTACATGATATGTTTTGATGGGAATTCTACCAGGTGGCATTGAATCAATAGTAGACAAGTCCAAATCTCCATGAAGAATATGTGCCAGGGTTCTAGGAATTGGTGTTGCAGACATAACCATCATATGAGGTAAATCTAGTTCACCTTTGTCTTGAAGCAAAGCTCTTTGCCTTACTCCAAAACGATGCTGTTCATCAGTAATAACCAATCCTAATTTATTAAAAACTACATCGTCCTGTATTAAGGCGTGTGTTCCTATTACTACTTGAATATTGCCATTTCGAAGTTCTTCTTTTAGCTCTTCTTTTTCAGATACCTTCATTCCACCTGTTAGTAACCCTATTTTAATACTATTTTCACTAGAAGCCTGCTTATAAAAGATTTTTTTGAAGGATTCGTAATGCTGTCTTGCCAAAATTTCAGTTGGAGCCATCATAGCAGCTTGAAAACCAGCCTTTGCAGCGCAAAACGAAGCTGCTGCAGCTATAACGGTTTTACCAGAACCCACATCACCTTGAACTAGTCTACTCATTACCTTACCATTGGACATATCCAGTAATACTTCATTAAGAACCTTCTCCTGAGCAGATGTTAGCTTAAAAGCTAAACGGCTTAGGAAATCTTTTAGATTGTTATGATAATCCGTTATAAGCATTCCGCTTTTTTTGCCTTGTACATTGTTTCTCATATATTGAATTGTTACTTGAAGCTGTAGAAACTCCTCAAATGCCAATCTTCTTTGTGCCTGTTTCAGATCTTCCTTTGATTCCGGCTTGTGTATTTTTATCCATGCCTCATGCTTATTGATTAAGCCATATCTGCTAGCAATAAACTTATCGATGTTATTAACGTATGTAGTCTTATAGTAATTTTTACTGTCTTTGTTGCTTACCTTGTTATTGTTTTCGATATTGTTATTTCCGCTATAAGATAAGAGCTTTTTTAATGCTTCTTCAATAAGGCTCCTCAAACTTCGCTGGTTTATACCCCTTGTCAATGGATAGACTGGTAGGATTTGCGGTTTACCGTGAATGTCCGGATTATACTCTTCAACACTTGGGTTTTGAATTTGATATCCAGAGGACTTCTTAACAGCCTTAGCTGTAACATAATACTTCTTTCCAGACTGAAATTGGTTAGCTCTGTATGGTTGGTTATACCAAATACAATCTACTACACCTGTTTGATCCTTAGCTTTTATTCGTGTGGTACTAAACCCTTTTCGAATCCAACTCACACGGGGAGAGCCATCCCATTTTATGCACAGTGCAACCAACCCCTCTTGTATGGAAGAGATATCAATAGGTACAGCTTGGATCTCGTATTCCCTAGGATAATATGATAAGGCATCTCCTATGGTTCTTATGCCTAGCTTAGCAAAGCTAGCTGCCTTTTTGGGGCCAATGCCCTTTATTGATTGTATATCTTCTTTTAGTACTCTCATTTTCCCCTCGTTAACTAATTTACAAAATGATTCATGAATAACAGGCCTTTCCCGAGAACGGCTATAAAGAAGAACCGGTTTACTGCCGGTTCTTCTATTATACCTAAATTTTTTCTATGTTAGCTAATTGCTATGTCTCAAACTCGGATAGATCAAGAAATCCTTCTATGTCATCATGAGTAGCAACAAAGAATCTTCTTGTACTATTCCGCAGAAATAATATAATAATACAATGGTTGGCCGCCTGAAAGCAATTCAATATCTACATCAGGATAGTTTACGCTTAAATAGCTACTAATATCCTCTGTATCTTCTTCTTTAGCATCAGCACCATAAAGTATTGTTACGATTTCGACCTCATCACTTAACATTTTATCAAGTAGCTGCTTAGTTACTTTTGAAATTTCCTTATCTACAACCTCAATTTCCCCTTCTGCAATTCCCATAATGTCACCTTCCTTTATTTGATGACCGTTTACCTGGGAATCTCGAATGGAATAGGTTACCTGACCAGACTTCACATGATCTACAGCCCTAATCATGGAAGATACATTCTCTTCAGCACTGATTTCAGAATTAAAGGCAATCAGAGCTGCAAGACCTTGAGGAATGGTTTTAGTGGGAATTACATGAATAGTCTTTTCACTAATTTCAGCTGCTTGATTTGCAGACAGTACAATATTTTTATTATTGGGAAGAACAAAAACTTCTTTTGCATTAACATTATCTACAGCATTCAAAATATCTTCAATACTGGGATTCATGGTTTGACCGCCTTCGATGATGAAGTCAGCACTTAAATCCTTAAATATGTTGGCAATCCCTTCGCCTATTGATACCGAAACCAAACCTACTTCCTTTTGAGGCTCATCTATAGTATCAGAGGGAGTTTCAAAGCTATTCAAATGATGATGCTGTTCTCTCATGTTATCGATTTTTATATTGGATAGCTCACCAAAGCGTAGAGCTAATTGCAGTGCTTTACCTGGCATATTGGTGTGAAAATGAACCTTGATAAATTCATCATCCCCAACGACAACAATGGAGTCACCTAAACGTTCTAACTTGCTTTTAAGCTTATCAGTATCCTCTTCTCTCACATAGGGAAACAAATTCTTAATAATGAATTCGGTACAATAGCCAAATTCTATAGATTCATCAGCCATAGCAGCCGGACTGGAAACAAAACCTGGAGAAGCTGTATGCCCTGAGCTCATAACAAGATCCAACTGCTCCAAGGGAGCCTCCAAATCAAAATCATCATCTAATGCTTGGGCCTGACCCATCATTATGTATACGATACCCATTCCACCAGAATCTACAACGCCAGCTTGCTTTAGCACTGGAAGCATTTCAGGGGTCTTGTCCAAGGTATCTTTTGCAACATCAATCAGGCTATCATAGAACACTTCAAAATTATTTATGTGTGCAGCCAATTTGACAGCTTCTTCTGCTGTAACACGAGCTACAGTAAGCATTGTACCTTCAGCAGGCTTCATAACTGCTTTATAGGCTGTTGCTGAACCAGCTTGTAATGCTTCTGCAAATTTTACTGTTGTTATTTTTTCTTCATTTTTTAATACTTTAGCAAAGCCTCTAATCAATTGGGAAAGTATGACACCTGAATTACCCCTTGCACCTTTCAGGGATCCCTTAGTTATGGCTTCTACTACTTGATTCATTTCATTTGAGTCAACTGCTTTAAGCTCCCTGGCTGCGGACAACATAGTAAGAGACATATTGGTACCTGTGTCTCCATCAGGGACGGGAAAAACATTAAGCTCATTAACTATTTCTTTATTGGTCTCCAAGAACTGGGCGGCCGAAAGGAACATTAGCTTCAGCTTTGCACCATCTAAAAACTCCTGGCTCAATATGAGTACCTCCTTTTAGCTGGGTCAAAGCTATACCCTGACACCTTCGACTTTTATATTTACTTTTTTCACGGTCGTGCCGGTGAGCTTTTCTACAGTATATTTGACTGTATCGATTACATTTTGAGCAACAGCGGCAATAGCAATACCATACTCTACAACGATGAATAGGTCTATTACGATTTCATTACCCTGGCTCGTAACCTTTACACCCTTGGATAAATTGTCGCTACCAAGTAGTTCTACCAAACCATCAGTAGCCCTTTTTGAGGCCATACCAACTATTCCATAGCATCCAATTGCGGCTTTACCTGCCAGTGTTGCAAGCACATCATCAGAAATTCGGATTTCACCAATTTTATTGACTGTAACAGCTCCCATATTTCACCCTCCTTGTTTGTATTTATTGATAACAACGGTTACCGTAAGCTGCATTTTTATAAACGCAAGCTGATAACAATAGTATTATGGATAAAAGTTCAGACTCTTCCTGAAATTTATCTTTATTTTATCTTATTAATCATCTTATTGCAACAAGATAGCATCATTTTTCTTTTTTATACGTTTTAGCATTTTCTTTTTCTTGCCAAATGAAATAGAAGGTGCTAAAATAGAGTTTGCTGTATTTGCAAGATGTTGCCCGTTTTAAGGAGGTGTAATTCATGGCAAAGA
>JAAZEK010000357.1 GCA_012512335.1 Clostridiales bacterium
TAGTAAAAATAAACACATACGATTCAAAACGGCCTTACATTTGATTTTAGCAGGCGCTATAGGAGCAATTTTTGGTTCGATTATGGCATCCTATATGTCAGCTTCTTTATTAAGGAAGCTATTCGGTTGTTTTCTATTGGTGATGGGAATATATGAGTTAGTACGTAAAGAAAAAAAAGATACAAAGTAATTTGACAAAAAAATGTGTTCTAGCTGTTCCATTATATAAAAAGATATGTTATAATTCAACTAATTGAGCAAAGGCTTAGACCTTTGTTAGGGTGTAATTTATGTCTCCCTTACATAACCTGAAGAAGCCAAAGCTTTCCGAAGGTTATTTTCATGTTAAGGTGTTGATATAAATTTAACAAGTTTAGCAAAGTCACGCGTAAAAGTGTTATTATAACGCTAGATCTAATTAATATAATTACCATTCATACCCATATAATTGGAAAGAGGTGTATTATTTGTTCAAAAGAAAATCGTCCTTTACGGGAGGCATACACCCTCCTTATTCTAAAGGGCTTACTAAAGAAAAAACAACTGAGATTTGCATGGTACCTCAGTTTATTACTATTCCCTTACAACAACACATAGGTGCTCCTTGTCAATCTTTAGTCAATAAAGGGGATAAGGTATTATTAGGTCAAAAAATAGGAGAGCCTAGAGGTTGTGTCAGTGCACCTGTTCATTCCAGTGTTTCTGGTGTTGTTAAGTCCATAGAAACAGTTGATCTACCCAATGGCATTCAATCTATGGCTATAATAATAGAAAACGATGGTAAAGATACACTAGACCCCTCAATTAAAACTGGTAAAATAGAGGATTATTCTAGGGAAGAATTGAACAATATCGTTATGGAGTCTGGTGTCGTTGGTATGGGAGGCGCTACATTTCCAACCCATGTCAAGCTTTCACCGCCAAGTGACAGAACTATCGATACGATTATTATAAACGGATCGGAATGTGAACCTTATCTAACTTCGGACTATCGTCTAATGTTAGAGAATCCAGATGATGTAATATATGGATTAAAGGTTATAATGAAAATATTGGATGTTTCAAAATCCTATATTGGCATTGAAGATGACAAAACCGAAGCAATTAAAGCTATTACTTCTGCAATAGGGAACGAAAGTGGTATCCAAGTTGTAAAGCTACACACCAAATATCCTCAAGGGGCAGAAAAACAGATGATCCAAGTCATCCTTGGGCGTGAGGTACCATCTGGTGGACTTCCTATGGATGTAGGTACAGAAGTAAATAATGTGGGTACGGCAGTGGCCATTGCCAGTGCAGTTAAGACGGGAATGCCTTTGTTTCAACGTATCGTGACTGTTTCCGGAGGAGCTGTTAGAGAACCTAAGAACCTGTTAGTGCGCATCGGCACCTCTTTCAAGGATGTCATTGATTTTTGTGGGGGCTGGTCAGAAGAACCAGATAAAATAATTGCAGGCGGCCCAATGATGGGACATGCCCAACATACATTGGACGTACCGGTAGTAAAGGGAACATCTGGAATCTTGCTTTTCACGGGAAAGGAAGCCGTCTTCGAGGAACCTTCTAACTGCATAAGATGTTCACGCTGTGTAGAGGTTTGCCCCATTCGACTAGCTCCTTTATATATCAGTGCTCATTCTCTAAATGGAAATATGGAGGAAGCTGAAAGATTTAATGCCATGGATTGCATTGAATGTGGCTGCTGTTCTTATATTTGTCCTGCTTACAGACCATTACTTCCGTCGATACAGGTAGCAAAGAAGGAAATTATTGCAAGTAGAAAGCGCGAGGCGCAGACTAAGTGAATAGTATAAAAAATAAAGATGTAATTTAGGTTCTTGGAGGGTTTGGTTTATGAGTTTATTTACAGTTTCTTCATCTCCCCATTTAAAAGCAAAGGATACAACATCCAGAATTATGCTGGATGTTATTATTGCTTTAATTCCAGCTGGTATTGTTTCTATCTGGTTACATGGGGTTAAAGCACTATGGCTTATTTTAATAGGAGTTATCACAGCAGTACTTACGGAATATTTGATTCAGAAATTTATGAAAAGGACCATAACCATTAGAGATCTGAGTGCAGTGGTCACTGGTATGCTTTTGGCATATAACATGCCACCAAGCGCACCTTGGTGGATGGTGGTGATTGGTTCAGTTATTGCCATTGCTTTAGTAAAACAAATCTTTGGCGGAATTGGTCATAATTTCATGAATCCTGCACTTGCAGCCCGTGCCATTCTACTGGCTTCCTGGCCTGCACATATGACTAGGTGGTCACAACCAGGTACAGATGCCATTACTACAGCTACACCTTTGGCCTTGGCGAACCTTACAGATGCAACTAGCGGAGCTACCAGTGGAGCAACAGCTGTTATGGAACTACCGTCTCTATTGAACGCTTTTCTAGGAAATATTCCAGGAACCCTCGGAGAAGTATCATCTATTGCGTTATTGATAGGAGCTGCATACTTGTTGATACGTGGCGTTATCAATTGGAGAATTCCCTTCACTTATATTGCAACCACCTTTATTTGTACTATAATCTTTGGAGGAGTAGGTTTATACGATGCATTTTACCAGCTTTTCCTAGGAGGACTCATGCTAGGTTCTTTCTATATGGCAACTGACTATTCATCATCTCCCGTTACTCCAGTAGGTCAGATAATAATGGGAATTGGCTGTGGCATACTCACAGCTGTTATTAGGGTTTTTGGTGGATATCCAGAAGGTGTAAGTTATGCCATCTTGCTGATGAATGTGGCTACTCCGTTAATTGATAAATATACTCAACCTAGAATATATGGGGAGGTGGCCAAGAATGCAAGATAATCTATTAACTGGCCTTAAGCTTTTACTCATTACTGCAATTGCAACTTTCGCTCTCGCCTTAACTCAGATGATAACAGAAGAACCTATTCGGATACAAGCTGAAAAGGCCAGTGATGAAGCGAGAGCAGTGGTTTTAAAAAATGCAGAGGAATTTGTTTCATTGGAAATTACCGAAGGGAGCCATCCGAATATTTTAGAAGCCCATGAGGGACGTATGAGTAATAATGTTATAGGCTATACCTTCAAGACAATAAGCCGTGGATATGGTGGCGACATTATTATTATTGTCGGAATAGATGATAATGGCAGGATTAGCGGGGTACGCATCGCACAACAAACTGAAACACCAGGATTGGGAGCAAAGGTCGCTGAACCTAGATTTTATGAGCAATATAATGGAAAGTCAGTAGAAAACCCGATAGATGAAAATGACTTGTCTGCAGTATCAGGTGCAACTGTTTCATCCAACGCAGTAACCGACGCAGTCAATTATGCAATTGATTATTATCAATCTGAACTCACCTCAGGAGGTGGAAATCAATGAAGATTAAAGACATACTAATGAATGGTATCTTAAAGGAGAACCCCACATTTAGATTGGTTTTAGGAATGTGCCCTACCCTAGCAGTTTCTACAGCAGCGATTAATGGCATTGCCATGGGGCTAGCTGTAGTTTTCGTGCTTGCGGCTTCTAACCTTGTTGTTTCTCTACTCAGAAATTTTATACCAGATAAGGTTCGGATTCCTGCATTTGTTGTCATAATAGCAGCATTTGTTTCCATAGTAGGCATGTTGATGGAAGCCTTTGTACCTAACTTGTATGATGCATTAGGTCTTTATATTCCTTTAATAGTTGTAAACTGTATCATTCTTGGAAGAGCAGAGGCCTTTGCTTCTAAGAATACTCCTTTTAAATCATTAATGGATGGAATTGGTATGGGTCTTGGCTTTACCATAGCTTTAACTCTGCTAGGAAGCATTCGAGAAATACTTGGTGCAGGTTCTATATTCGGTGTAAGCTTGTTTAGCCAGGGATTTGAGCCAGCCACTATTATGATACTTCCTCCTGGAGCCTTTGTCACACTTGGATTACTACTGGCTCTGTTAAACATGGTGGATAAGAAACAGAATAACAAAGCAAGTAAAGAGGCATAGAAATTAGGAGGTAAGGATATGGAGTATTTTAGTAGTTTGTTTCTGATTTTATTAAGTTCTATACTGGTAAATAATTTTATCATGTCACGCTTCCTTGGAATCTGTCCCTTCCTAGGAGTATCAAAGCGAGTACCTACAGCAATAGGTATGGGAGCTGCTGTAACCTTTGTCATGGCTATGGCCTCGGTTATAACATATTTGGCTTATTATTTCATTTTAGAGCCACTACAAATGGAGTACATGCAAACTTTGGCTTTTATTTTAATCATTGCTGCCTTGGTGCAATTTATTGAAATGGTAATTCAAAAAATGAGTCCATCTCTATACCAAGCTCTTGGTGTTTATCTTCCTTTGATTACTACCAATTGTGCCGTACTAGGTGTTGCTATTTTGAATATTGAGGAAAAATATGACTTACTACAAACATTGGTTAATGGAACCGGTGGTGCTTTAGGTTTTACTCTGGCTATTGTGTTGTTTGCTGGTATTAGAGAAAGGTTGGAATTGTCCGATATTCCAGAAGCATTTAAAGGCTTTCCAATTGCTATGATAACGGCAGGCCTAATGTCAGTCGCTTTTTTAGGGTTTCAAGGATTACTAAAATAAGGGGAGATACTAATGTGGGAACAGCTATTGCTTCCGGTGCTTAGTCTCGGAGGAATGAGTTTGATTTTCGGAGTCGGTCTTTCCGTGGCTTCAAAAAAATTTATGGTTGAAAAAGGTTCGAATTTCGATGAAATTAGAGAAGCATTACCTGGTATCAATTGTGGTGCTTGTGGTTATCCTGGTTGCGATGCACTTGCTGAGGCTATAGTGGAAGGGAAAGCTGCAGTAGACGCTTGTTCTGTAGGTGGTATTAAAGTAGCTAGCAATATAGCTGCTATACTAGGTGTTGAAGTAAAGGATAAGGAGAAAATGGTTGCCAGGGTTCTTTGCCAAGGAGACTGTGACAAAGCCATAGAGAAGTATAAATATCAGGGTATTAAGGATTGCGTCGCAGCATCCATGGTGGCAGATGGGCATAAAGCTTGTAAAGCTTCTTGTATTGGATTGGGTACTTGTGAACGTGCTTGCCCATTTGACGCAATTCATGTTAATGAGAAGGGCTTGGCAGTAGTTGATAGAGATAAATGCACAGCCTGCAACATATGTGTAATAAAATGTCCCAAAAATGTAATAGAGCTTATTCCCATGTCAAGCCAAGTGCAAATAGCATGCAATTCAAATGATAGAGGCAGAGCAGTTAAAAGCAATTGCGAAGTCGGTTGTATTGGCTGCCAGATTTGCGTCAAAGCATGCCCTTTTGATGCTATTGGCTTTGAAGACAATTTAGCTAAAATCGATTACGAAAAATGCACAAATTGCGGAGTTTGTGTAGAAAAATGTCCTACCAAGTCCATCGCTATGATTTAGTTCATAAGGAGCGTTTATATAGTGAATCAATCTAAGATAAGATGACATTTAACAATGTGTTGTAGGGGGGCATCAATTCTAATGAATCTATGGTATGGTGAAATAAAAGCGGAGAGTGAATCTTACACACCAGAAGGGGTTTTTTTAAAGGCTGAAGCCAAAGAAACACTGCCTCTCATCCTAGATAAATGGAGAGAAAAAATACAAGTTATCTATTTAGATCCACCGTTTTACACTGGCAAAAAATTTTCATTTCGACAAAAAATAGGCAATGAAGCTTGGCAGGGCAATTCAAAACACGTTATTAACCACCAAGCATATTCGGATATTTGGGATAACAAGGAGAAGTTTTTTGATATGTTGCGGCAGGTGCTAACTGTATCTCATCAGCTTTTAAAACCTGAAGGTTCATTATTTCTTCATTTAGATTATCGTTTTAGCGCATATGCTAGATTGTTGATGGATGAGGTTTTTGGAGAAGAAAATTTTCTTAATGAAATTATATGGGCTTATAAATCTGGAGGGCGATCTAAGAAATATTTTAGCAGAAAACACGATACCATTTTATTCTATCGAAAAAGCGACAAGCATTACTTTAATATTGAAGAAGTAGGTAGACCAAGAGGCGCATCTAAGCGCAATAATATGAAAAAACAGGTAGGGGATGACGGAAAGGTTTTTTGGTCTATTCGTTCCCATGGCAAAGAATACCGTTACTATGAAGATTCCAAAATATACCCTAGTGATGTATGGGATGATATATCTCATCTGCAACAAAAAGATCCAGAACGAACGGGCTATGATACACAAAAGCCAGAAGCTTTATTAGAAAGAATTCTTCTGTCTTCTTCTCAGCCAGGCGACTGGGTTGCTGACTTTTTTGCTGGTTCTGGCACCACAGCTGCAACTGCGCAAAAAAACGGAAGAAAGTGGATTTCTATGGATATGAGTGATTTTTCCATTCATGTTTGTAGAAAAAGACTATTGCAGTCTTCTGGAGCTAAGGTTTTAAGCTTTTCTGATCCAGGACTAAAAACTCAAAAATATGAATATAATAATGATATAGAAGTAAAAATTATACAAG
Source organism: Clostridiales bacterium (assembly GCA_012512335.1). Taxonomy (GTDB): domain Bacteria; phylum Bacillota; class Clostridia; order Caldicoprobacterales; family DTU083; genus UBA5454. The sequence continues at coordinate 6,485 of JAAZEK010000357.1, forward strand.
CTACTGAAGACACATTAGAAGTTCAGTTATTGGAATATCGCTGTGAGCACTTGAATGATTTTGATTTTAAATTTTATGATTATATCGATTTTTGGTCTATAGGTTACATCAAGGATAATGAATATTTTTCATGTCAAGAGGCTTATAGGAGTGCAGATAATCCTGATTTAAAGAATGTACTGATTGCTCGTGTTGATATGGAGGACGAAAGGAAGGCAATTGCTTGCCATGTTATAGATATTTATGGAAAACAGACATTGTTAACCCTCCAAAATTAACCTTAGGTGCATTGATTTACATTTCATAAAACAATAGAAGTAAGCCAAAATAGGAACAAAGGAGGCGATAAAATGATTAAGAGACGTCTTTTGTTCTCTATTCTGGCAATCATGATAGTAGGCTTATTGGTTGTATCCTGTACGGTTCAAAGAACACCAGGTGATCCTAATACTCAAAGAGATAACAGGCAAACCCGATTTTTGCCAAGAACTTCTCCTGCACCACTTAATGATGATATGAGACCTAATGCTACACCGGGGCAGAGAAATCAAGGTATGAACACACCAGGAACCGATAATACTTCTGGAGCACCAGAAACACCAGGGGCTAATAACACACGGCCCAACAATACTACTAATCAAATAGGAACTAATGTACAGGACCGAGCTGAAAAAATTGCAGATGTCGCAGCAGATCAGAAAGAAGTAGAATCCGCTTCATGTTTAATTACTGGCGATACTGCCATGGTTGGCTTACAGTTCAATAAGCAGTATAAAGGTGAATTGACCGACGATATCAAGGAACAGGTTGATGAGAAGGTTCGAGAGGCTGACACGAGGATAAAGCGTGTAGTAGTAACAGCTGATCCTGATCTTGTTAGTAGAATTGAAGAAATGTTTGAAGATATCGGTAACGGGAAGCCTTTATCTGGCTTTGCAGATGAAATAAATGAAATGATTAACCGAATAAATCCTAAGTGAACAAAAAAATAAAACAAAGCAAAGCAGGGAGATGATATCTCCCTGCTTTGCTTTTTATCATTCTTCAAATTTATAATAATTTATCTTGACTAGATACCTAGGGAAACCTATAATTGATGATATCATAATATTATTACAAAATCTTTACTAGGAGTGATAGAATGAATCCAGATCCAGTTGCTTTTCAAGTTTTCGGTCAAAATATCTATTGGTATGGAATACTAATTTCTGCTGGTATGTTATTTGGAATTATACTTGCAATGCGGAATGCCAAAATTTTTGATTTGGATCAAGATGCTATAGTTGATTTGACTTTGCTGGTTATTCCCCTTGCTATTGTAGGGGCACGTCTTTATTATGTAGTATTTGAGTGGGGTCAATATAAAGGCAATCTATTGGATATCTTTAATATCAGAAAAGGTGGTCTTGCTATTTACGGTGGTGTAATTGGAGGTGTTATAGCTGGTCTCATTTATGCTAAGTGGAAAAAACAAGACTTCTGGAATCTTGCGGATATTTGCGCACCTAGCCTAATTCTAGGTCAAGCAATAGGACGCTGGGGCAATTACATTAATCAGGAGGCCTATGGATTTGCTGTAAGAAATCCAGAATGGCAGTGGTTTCCAGCTGCGGTGTTCATAGAAGCCAATCAACGCTGGCATTTGGCAACCTTCTTTTACGAGTCATTTTGGAACTTTATAGTATTTTTCATTTTAATGTCCTATCGAAAGCACAGGAAAAAAACAGGTGAAGTTTTCCTCTTATACTTAATTCTCTATTCTGTAGGCCGATTCTTTATAGAAGGTCTTCGCACAGACAGTTTATACATAGGTAACATTCGAGTATCTCAATTGTTTAGCGCTATTTTGTTTGTTGGAGCTATAGTGATGTTTGTCTATCGAAGAAAACATTCTCCAGCGGAGGAAATGGAAGTTGCTGGAATGTCTGATATAGAAAGTGCAGAAACCATAAAGACCGTTGAAGTCAAAGAAGAAATCATAGACACTATTGTAGACGAAGAAGAAACTATAAAAACTGTTGTAGAAGATAATATTGATGAATCTGTTGTAGAAGTAGCCGAGGCTTTTGATGAAGTTGAAAGCTATGATAATCAGGACTAGTTGATTCCGTCTCCTAATCTAGATACATGAGGGTATCTGCTAATAAACTTTCGTCAAATATAATAGATGGCATGAAAATAAAATAGTTGGGAAAAGATATTAACGAGTTTAGAACCCAAATCATGCAATTTTAGATTTAACGAAAGGAGTGGACATAAATGGCAGACAACATGGACCAAGTAAGGAGAGAAGATGAGAATAAAGAGGGCAAAAGTTGGATTGGAGTTATCATCCGCTTTATTGTAGCAGCAATTGTTTTAATGGTTACAGCTTGGTTAACACCAGGGTTTTCACAAATGAGGTTTGGAACCGCCTTGATCGCAGCTTTAGTAATTGCGGTTATAGATTGGGCTATACAGCGGGTATTTAAGATAGACGCTTCCCCTTTTGGTAGGGGTATTGTCGGATTCATCATTTCCGCCGCCATAATCTACCTTACACAGTTTCTAGTTCCAGGTATGAGTATCAGCATTTGGGGAGCCATCATTGCATCTCTAATTATTGGTATCATTGATGCAATCATCCCCACTCGTGTTATGTAAATTAAATCGATAGCTGAAAGGACAGTGAATCAATCACTGTCCTTTTTGCATTTATGGTTTCATTAGAACTTGATTCCTTGTCATGCTAGCTTATTTGCTGTATAATATAAGGGACAGGATATAAGAATAAGAATGCTTAGGGTAAAAAATAGCAAATGAGGATGTGGTAATGTTTATGAAGGAAGATTTGCTGACTCAGCTTTTTGAACTTATCAACAACAGTGAAGACATCCAAATAGATGAAATTCCAGAATACCATCTTTATATCTCTCAATTGGAGGAGTTCTTTGACAAGAAGCTCAAGAAAAGCAATGGGGACGAAGATGAGCGTAAAACCATATCCAAAACCATGATTCAAAACTACATAAAAGATGGTCTACTGATGCCACCAGAGGGGAAATCTTACAACAGTAGTCATGTTATTCTGCTTAGCCTTATCTATAATCTTAAGTACATACTCTCTATTCGTGATATCCGAAGACTCCTTAACCCAATTCTTGCAGATATAGAACATGAAGACAGTGCTATGGGAATAGAAAGTCTGTATGAAAGCTACCTCGAGCTAAAGCAGGATTCAATACAAATCCTGATATCTTCTTTGGAGAATTTGACGCTTAAGGTGGATAAGCAAATAGCTGACGCTAATAAGCCTGAGGAAGAGGAGCAACAGCTTAAGCTATTACTCTTTATTTCCGCATTGGTTTCTGAAGCAAATCAACGAAAAAAGATTGCCGAATTCATAATAGAAAAATATTTTAATTTAGATAATTAATCATTTTCAGTCCGGACATACTGTCCCGGACTGTTTTATTTTTGGCCTTCATAAAAGAGCCAAAGATGCTTAGCGTAAATTGTGGAAATTGTGAAAATATTCGAATTCATCTCAATAATAGTTGAAATATAGTTTTCTATACTATACAATATAGTTAAGCAAAACAAATAAGCGGTTTGATGCCATTTCTTTGGCAGATCCGTCAGAGGAGGAGATGTCGTTGAGCAAAAAAAATTCACGTGGGAAGAGAACGCGTCCCCGCAATCACAAAGCCAATCCTCTTATGGGTAATTACATAATACCTACTGAGCATGCCATTAAACGCTATCAAGAACGTATTCGGATGATGAATCTACATAAGACACAAAATGCCATAATCGAAGGTGTTAGACATAGTCGTCTTATCGCACTTACCAAATACGGTGATCGAGAAATTAGGGAAAATAGAGGGATAGTATTCGTATGTGAAATGCAGGGAAGCCAACTATATGTTATTACAGTTTTAATCAGTGAAGTAGATTTACGTTTTGTTATCTGAGCAATAAAGTATTATGAGTATTAGAAACCTAACTATGCTCTTAAGTACGGTATGGTATGTTTTGTCTTGTATTGAAAAGAGAATTAAATAGCTATTTGTTATAACGAGCTCAATTTGCTTGTTTTTTTTTGCTTGCAGTGTATAATAAAGAGAAACATTAATCTAACTGTGAGGCGAATTAATTAATGAGAAATCTAACTATGATGACGGACCTTTATCAATTAACCATGATGTATGGTTACTATAAAACCAATAATCACCTACGGCAGGCTGTGTTCGATATGACATTTCGCCAGGCTAACAATAACAGTGCTTACGCCATAGCAGCTGGTCTAGAACAGTTTCTTGAATATATAGAGAACCTTTATTTTTCCGAGGATGATCTGAATTATCTAGACAGCTTGAATTTATTCGATAACAACTTTTTGGATTTGTTGCGTAATCTGCGTTTTACTGGTGATATTCACGCTGTTCCTGAAGGTACTGTGGTCTTTCCTAATGAACCAATGGTTCGTGTAAAGGCACCTTTAATTGAAGCCCAATTAATTGAAACAGCTCTACTCAATATAATAAATCATCAAACTCTCATTGCAACAAAAGCTAGTCGAGTTGTCATGGCTGCTCAAGGAGACAATGTACTAGAGTTCGGATTGAGGCGAGCTCAGGGTCCAGATGCAGGTATTTACGGAGCTCGAGCTGCCATTATTGGTGGTTGTTCCGGTACTTCAAATGTAATGTCAGGTCAAATGTTTGATATACCGGTAAGCGGCACACATAGCCATAGCTGGGTAATGAGTTTTCCTGATGAGCTATCTGCATTTCGAGCATATGCAGATGCTTTTCCCGATGCTTGTCTACTTCTGGTAGACACATACAACACTTTAAAGAGTGGAATGCCAAATGCTATAACTGTGTTTAAAGAGTTAAAGGATAAAGGTCATGAGCCTGTTGGAATCCGATTAGATTCTGGTGACCTAGCCTACCTAAGTAAGAAAGCACGAATCATGCTTGATGATGCAGGTTTTCCCAATGCAAAGATAGTAGCGTCCAATGATCTGGATGAAGAATTAATTTGGGATTTAAAGGCGCAGGGGGCAAAAATAGATACTTATGGTGTTGGCACGGCCTTAATCACAAGCAAGGGTTGCCCAGCTCTGGGTGGCGTTTATAAGATGTCCGCTGAAGAGGTCAATGGAGAATTGGTACCAAAGATAAAAATATCCGAGAACCACGAAAAAATAACAAATCCTGGTTTCAAGAAAGTAGCCAGAATCTATAACGGCGGGGGAAAGGCTGTGGCTGATTTGGTTATGCTAGAAGAAGAGTCGATTGATACAGAAAAGCCCCTAACCATATTTGATCCTTTGGCAACTTGGAAGAGGATGACAATTAATAATTTTACTATTAAGGAATTGCTGGTTCCTATATATAAGAATGGTGAACTAATATATGAAACACCTCTGTTAATGGATATACAGGCATACGCCAAGGAAGAGCTAGATACATTTTGGGATGAGTATAAGCGCTTAAATAACCCTCACGTCTATAAGGTGGATCTTTCTCAGAAGCTTTATGATTTAAAACAACAGCTACTTAAGGAGTATTCTTAAGAATAAGTGAATAAAAAAAATAGAAAGTTAGCCCATGATAGTCCGAGAAATGAGACTAGCCATGGGTCTCTTTTTTTTATCTATTTTCATATGATAATAATAGGATAGAGATATTTTACTTTAAAAAGATATTTATCCAATATTTTAGGGGTGATTATATGAAATTTGGTTTGGCTTTGTCTGGAGGTGCAACTAGGGGAGCTGCTCACATAGGCGCAATGAAGGCTTTGGAAGAAGCTGGACTGGTGCCTTCTTGGATTTCTGGTACAAGTGCGGGGAGCATGGTCGCCGCTCTATATGCTAGTGGCTACAGCGTGGATGAGATGGAAGATATAGCGCTATCATTAACTAAGGGCATTTACGATACCGATTATTTAGGGATAATAAGTGGTATTCTACAATGGATTATATTTAAAAACACTAACTGGGATGGACTGATGAAAGGAAAAAAACTTGAAGTTCTCATGAAAAAGTGGACAGATGGAAAGTGGATGCGAGATAGTAAAATACCATTGGCAATTACGGCAGTAGATATCAACTCTGGCAAAACCGTTATCTTTGTTAATAACAAACGTATACTAGAGGATGATAATCACACTATATACAGGGATGATGTTACTATGTATGAGGCTGTCAGAGCAAGTATTGCAATTCCAGTGATATTTAAGCCTATTATTTTACGCGGCATGAGATTGGTAGATGGTGGAGTTACAGATAGTGTTCCTACTGATGTTTTGAAGAAGATGGGTGCAAAAAAAATAATAGGTATTAATTTGGGTTATAGCGGTGAACGAAGAACTGAAGTAAACAATATTTTGGAAATTGGCAATCAAACAATTGACATTATGTCTTATAGGCTTACTAAGCTAAAGACTGAGGTTTCGGACTTTATTATTAATCCTCATATTTACGATGTGGGCATGCTGGAAGTGCACAGAATACCTGAATTAATTGAAAGAGGATACCGGGCTGTCAAGGATAACCTCTATTCGATAAATAAGGCTATTAATATCTAATTTCGACTCCGCTGTTTTACAAAATATTTAGTTGACTTATGCTATCTTATTAGATGAGGGGGGGATATACCAATGATAAAAGAGTTTTCATGTAGAGTTTATGGATACGATAAAA
>JAAZEK010000358.1 GCA_012512335.1 Clostridiales bacterium
CTAAGTTACTCCCAATACCGTAAAGAAGGCAGTAACACTTGCTCCAACTGCTAGCCCACCTGCAAGACCTATCAATATTGTTAGAATAGCAGTCTTCAATTTTCTTTTCCACCTTCCTGGTCTTTGAGATAATCTTGCAACTCCTTATCTGCCTGATGCATCTCTAATTCCAGCGGACCAGGATTTTTCTTGTTCTTAAGTTTTTCAAATATTTCAAAATAAATAGCAATACCCGCCCCGATACCAACAGAGTAAGCAATAGAAAGCAACGCAGGATTATCTACTTTTTGTCCGCTAATCAGATAATAGGTAATTTGATGAGCTTCAGTCATATTAACGTCGGAATGGAAATACATAATAGCCAGTGCAGAACCAAAAAAAAGAATCAACATTGAAAAAATGACTCTTAGAACTGTTGACAGAGGATTTTGCTTTGTAGCTTGCCTTGGTTCAAACAAAGCGCTAGATTCTCCAATAGGCTCAATGACTATATCATAACCAAGTTCTTGATGGATCAGAGTTATAATCTGAATTGCAGTAAGACGAATCGGACTGTTTATTCCATATGGGAAAATCGGAATTTGGTTGATTTTTTGTTTGGTTTCCTCTGTACTAGTCATTTCAATAAAATCACCTAAATGTGCTTTTTCACCACTGGACTTTTGATAACAAGTTTTAAACTGAAAATATGCCTTATAGCTCTGCACTTGAGATGACCTCAGCTCGAAATTCTATAAATTTAGCACCAGGATAAGACTTATCCTGATTGGCCTGCCGACTAATGAAAGTCCAAAGGGTAACCACAGCAATGATGGTGATAATAATGGATATAGCTGCCCACCTAAACGATTTCTTCTTTATGCTCATCATTTTTTATCATCCTATTCTCGTGTTTTTAGCTATCTTCTCTTTACTCTTGTTATTGTTCTCTTATTTTGGGTTATTATTCAAATTCCCTCCAGCTCTAAAAAAAGGTGCGTCTTCTTATTTTATTAAGAAATCCACACCTGCTTTGTTATTCTATTTCTAATCTTAGATAATCTTCTTATATATAAGTGAAGCGTTCACTCTGCTTTTTACATCATTTCTCGCATTTTTGTAAGTACCTTCTTTTCGATTCTAGAAACCTGCACCTGGGATATTCCAAGCACATCAGCAATTTCACTTTGGGTTCTGTCTCGAAAATACCTCATGATGATAATGGTTCTTTCCCTTTTATCCAGTTTGGATAGAAGGTCCTTGATAGTAACGCGGTCCATAGCCTCCTCTGTCTCTGAGCTTTCCTCTGAAATCTTATCTATGAGTAAAATAGGACTGTCTTCATCCTCATATATTACATCGTAGATAGATGCAGGAGTGCGTACAGCATCCATTGCATATACAATTTCTTCAGGAGTGGTTCCTATCTCTTCAGATAATTCCTGAATCGATGGATCTCTACCCAAGCTGGCCTTTAAGTGCTCTCTAGCAACAGCAGCTTTACTCACCAGCTCCTTTAAAGAGCGGCTGACCTTGATCATGCCGTCATCCCTAAGGAATCGTTTAATTTCACCCATGATCATGGGGACAGCATAGGTGGAAAATCGAACATTATAAGTAGGATCATAATTTTGAATTGCTTTAATCAGACCAATACTACCCAGCTGAAGCAAATCTTCATAATCATGACCCCGATTAAGAAATTTTTTAACTAGACTTTTTACCAGGGCAATATTCTTGCGAACCAATATTTCCTTGGCCTCTACATCTCCACATTGAGCTTTCTGAATGAGATTCATAGTTTCTTCATGAGAAAGAAGACGCCTATCATCTTCTTGATATTCTGGCATGCTGCTCATTCATCTCTCCCCGTTTCGTCCACCTCATGATTAATATATTTTACCATTCTTACCTTTGTGCCCTGGCCTGGAGCTGAATTCACCTCCACCTCATCCATGAATGTCTCCATGACAGTAAAACCCATTCCTGAACGCTCTAATTCAGGCTTTGATGTATAAAGAGGTTGCCTTGCCAAGTCTACATCCTCCATGCCGTTACCTTGATCTATGACTTCGATAACTACTCGGTGATCATAAATTTGAGTCTTAACCTGTACCATTTCATTTGGGTTGTCATAGCCATGAATAATGGCATTTGTCACTGCCTCCGAAACTGCAGTTTTTATATCTGCTATTTCCTCCAAAGTAGGATCCAATTGAGCTGCAAACGCAGCAACTGCTACCCTTGCAAAAGCTTCATTTTGGGATCGACTTAAAAATTCCAGCTTCATTTCGTTTTTAATGTTCATGCTGATTCCCCCCTAATGCCATCTACAGCTTGTTCAACTGTAGCATATACTTTTAAAATTCGATAAAGGCCAGACATTTCTAGAATCCTAGCCAGCTGTGAATTAATATTGGTGATACAAAGCTGACCGCCTCTCTTGTGAATGGTTTTGTATCGTCCCATAAAAACGCCTATCCCAGAACTATCCATGAAGTGTAGATGTTTCAAGTTAAGGATCATATGTCGAATTGAAGCATCTTCCAACAATCGGTCTAGGGATTCTCGGATCTCTACCGCATGATGATGATCCAATTCCCCCTGTAAACCGACAATTAAAATATCGTCTTGTCTTTTGTTGTCTGTCAGCAAATCCACTGCCTCCTCTATCCTATAAACTCCAATATTTGTATCATTTACATATTCTTCATCGCTGGATAATATCCTTCCACGAATAAAGTAGGTTTTTAGCCACCTTTGCCGATAAAAACAAAAAACCCCACGATTATTGTCGTAAGGGTTTTTTAAAGCATGTATGCAATTAAAAAGCTGTTATATTTATACTTCAACTTCCTGGATCTCTACTCGAATTTCCTGACGTTTGTTCAGATCCTTTAGTATTTTGCTTTCATCAGGCCAACTAGAGTATTTTCTTCTTTCGTCCTCAGTTAAAATGACCTTGTCCAAAATTTCTCTGCCAGTTAATTGATTTGGGCTTACAAGAGTTTGCATAATAGGCTTGTTCTCTAAAACAGTAAGTACGGCGTAAACATATTTCATATTTTTCAAGCTCCCTTAAATAGATTATGACATCTATTAGTTTACAACAAAATTACATATAATTCAATTCAAAAAACATAAAAAACCATAATTTTCAACATATTATATGTTTATGCCCAGCCTCTCAACTTTGTTGCATTCGCAACTCGATTAATTGCTATAATGTACGCTGCATCTCGCATGTATAACTGTTTCTCTTGAGCAAGCTTGTAAACCGCTCTAAATGCATTGGTCATATTGCGTTCCAACTTTTCAAGAACTTCATCCTTATCCCAGAAATAGTTCATATTGCATTGAACCTGCTCAAAATAGCTACAGGTAACGCCGCCAGCATTACATAGAAAGTCAGGCAATAGTGTGATGCCACGCTGGCGAATTAGTATGTCGCTATCAGGGGTAGTTGGGCCATTAGCAGCTTCACAAATTATTTTCACTTGAGAGGAAATTAGTGGGAAAACAGCTGGGGTTATCTGATTTTCAAGAGCAGCAGGTATCAGAATATCCACATCCTGTTTAATCCAATCATCCCCTGGCAATAGCTCATATCCTAATTCAAGAGCTTTTTCCTTATCGATGCTACCATATGAATCCTTAATGCTTGCCAGCTCTTCTATATCGCATCCTTCCTCTTTCTTGAAGGTGAAGGACTTGGATTCTGCTTGATTCCAGCAAGATACAGCCAAAACTTTTCCACCAAGCTGAGTATACATGCGTGCCACATACTCTGCTACATTACCGAAGCCTTGAAGACTAGCACTAGTAGCTTCAATTGATATATTGTTTTGTTGCAGATAATCTTTTAGCACATAGATAACGCCGAATCCTGTTGCTTCTGTACGACCTAAGGATCCTCCCATACCAACTGGCTTACCAGTAATCATGCCTGGATAACGTCCACCAGTGATAACTTCGTATTCATCAAGCATCCAAAGCATATGCTGACCGTTTGTCATAATGTCCGGTGCAGGTACATCCATGTTTGGCCCTAATTGGTTAGCCAATTGCCTAATGTATCCACGGCACAATCTCTCCTGCTCGGAAAGCGAAAGATTATGAGGATCACAAATTACTCCACCTTTTGCGCCACCTAAAGGAATATCAACTACGGCACATTTCCATGTCATCCACATGGATAATGCACGTACTGTATCAGCAGTTTCATGAGGATGAAAACGGATTCCGCCTTTTCCAGGCCCTCTTGCATCATTGTGTTTAATACGAAAAGCCTTAAAGACTTGCGTTGTACCGTCATCCATCTTTACAGGTATGGTAAAATGAATTTCTTTCATAGGTTGACGCAGTAACTTCCGTAGTCCGTCATCTAATTCAAGAACAGATGCTACACTGTCAAATTGTTCTTGTGCAATTTCAAATGGGTTATAAGTTATAGTGGACATAATAAGCCTCCTGTTGTTTTAGATTGCATAGAGCTCGGTGGCTCTTTATCGCATAATTATACTCTTATAAATATCTTAAGTCAATTATGTTTTTGGAGATTTTGCAGTTTGTTCTATTCAACATGCCTATTAACTGTATATTCAGAAAATTGAATCAACTAAAACCAGATTAATATTGTATGATGATTTCCTTTCTAACAGATATTAATACAAGGAATTTTTGTAAATATGAAAATGTTGCAAAGAAAAATGCAGCATATTTGCTGCATTTAAATAACTAAAATTATGTTCAAATTATCTTAACACTACTCTAATAGCCTAAATAACCTGAACCATATTCCGGATAAAGCCCTGTATCATACCCAGGATAATAGTCATGTATGTTACCTGTATCAACAGCATAACCATAACCTGGCCTGTATTCACTTCCGTATCCATATGGATTTTCCCTTCGTCGGAATAACTCTGTTATTAGTATAATTGCAATTAGGTCCCTTAACAAGGGTCTTCTTCGGATTTGCTTGGTATCTACTTCATTGGTCCTAAGATCGGCATAATGCTCTAAATCAGGCATACCCATAATACAGGTGTCATAGCAATCATCTACCATACTTTCCACTTGTGCTTCTGACGGATAATGCATATAAGGATTATCCATGCGGTCGCAGGTTCGCTGAACATAAGGGTAAATCCTATAATAGATATCAGGATACATAATAGTCTGAACCATCCCATTATTAATACAGGGCTCCATAGATTGATACATATGTCCATATCTATCATGGTACTCAACTGGAACCATGAAATCCTGGGCAGGAGTCATACCCCAGTCATCATAATTCATATAAACGCCTCCTCATACTTGTTGTCAGAGTCGATATCATTATCTCTTTTAAAGATATCCTCTTTCTATATTATGATGGAGGCAGTACTATCGTTCATCCAGCTTTTGCAAATGCTATGATTTGATCCAAGTCTTTCTCATCTAAAGTCTCATGAATCAATAAATTCTCTGCCAGAGCTTTTAGAATATTTCTATTTTCCTGAAGTAGCTGCTTAACTTCACGATAGTATTCGTCCATGCGAACACGGCATTCCTCCAGTACCTCATCTTGCACCTGTCGGAATCCATTGTGGTACAAGACATCATAGTTTAAAAGCCCTGACTTTGAGTTCATTCCTAAACGCCTTACAATATTGAGAAGTGTCCCCGTTGCTTTTTCTAAATCGTTGGATGCACCAGTGGTAATATTTTCTTCTCCAAAAATCAGTTCTTCTGCGCCTCGACCAGCTAAGGCGATCTTAATACTGTTTTCCAAGTCCTTTTTCTTATGGTACATACGCTCTGGTGGAATATTCATACTAAAACCACCGGCTCCTTTTGTGCTTGGAATTATAGTAATCCGAGAAACCTTATTTTCAGGAGCAATCAAGCGTGTCATTAGGGCATGCCCTGATTCATGATAAGCAGTTATTTTACGGTCTTCATCAGAAATTGTGCTTCTATCTTTCTTTTCAGATCCAGCTATAACGGTGTAAAAAGCCTTATCAATATCTTCAAGCTCAATGCTTTCGACGCTTCTACGAGCAGCTTGTATAGCCGCCTCATTCAACAGATTCTCCAGCTTTGCTCCACTGAAATAAACAGTCTGACGAGCAAGCTCTGTCAAATCAACATTCTTACCTAGTGGCTTATTTTTTGCATGGTACTCCAATATCTTTAATCTACTTTGAACATCAGGTAATTGGATTTCAATATGACGGTCAAATCGTCCAGGTCGCAATAATGCCTCATCTATAGAA
>JAAZEK010000359.1 GCA_012512335.1 Clostridiales bacterium
AGCACAGCCTCTATAGTATTATTTATGCCGCCAAGATCTGGTGTTTTTATTTGAATCATATGGCCTGCTCTATTATCTGCGAAATATTTAATATCCTCCAAGGTATTACACCATTCGTCTGCTACAATCTGTATATTTATGTTTTCCTCATCAACTCTACGGGTCAATTCTCTCAAAGCAAGCATCTGTCCTTCTCTCGCCTCAACATCGATAGGGCCTTCTATTCTGAGTTTAAAAGGGGATGCTTCCTTTTCAAGTTCTTTAAAATAGTCTATTATTTTGTTATAGTCATTGTCAAATGCCATTCCTATTGTGCCATATACATCAATATGCAGAACTGGATTATATTCCTGAGCAGGTTCTAATTCTGGTATCCTATCTCGTAACCATCCTACATATTTCAAAAGGAGCTTACCATCATCTCCGAGCTTGTTATGCACATTATTAATCAACCCATGAGGTAATACATCAGCTCCTTTGATAATCATTTTATCCACATTATTATACCGGTCATCGCCAGATTGAGAAAATATTGGGATACCTTCACTTGATACAGTAGTATTATATTCATCAGCAATCACTTCAGCCATCATCATTTTTTTGTTCTTCGCAACCGCGTCCAATATAGCTTGTGTAATTCCATATCGTAATGCTGTATGAATTTTCTTTCCAGTTTCAGGATTTATAAAATTATCAATTTCTTCAGCTAATACCTTAAAACTATTCAGCTCACGTTCCTTAAGTAAAGGTACAATATGTTCCTGTATAACAGGAATAAAATCATCTGCCAGAAACAGTGGATCTCTACCTCCTGCACCTGAATATTGTACTGCTGCACAGTCGCCATGTGCAATCTGTCCATCCTCTAACACAAGCATTACAGAAATTGCTTCTCCAGCTTGTCTCACTGCAGTAAAACCTTCTGTAACTGGTTCTCCTTTATAAGTTGCCCCATCTAGCACAGCATTCCCCTTAATTGCTCGTTGATCGTCAAAGAAGAATCCTGTCCTTCCCTTTGAGCAAATAATATCTACAATTCTCATATTCCTATTGATGCTCCTTTAATAATTTATGTAAAGATCCTTCGTATCACTCAGGATGATATTAGGATATAGCCATAATGACATTACTTAGGCCTTCCTACTAGTGCTCCTTTGCCGATAGCATAAATATCATCTATAACCATCTGGAAGCTAACAGCTCGCTTCTCATGACGGGCTCTTTCCTCAATCTTATTCCTGTGAAAATCAATTATATCCTTGGTAAATGGTAGATCACCACAATCCAATAGTCTAACTGCTCCAAAATTATCCCTGGCTGGAAGTATCTTGCCTGAATTAAACTTACTGGGTGCAAAGGGCACATCAATAACCCCAGCCTGGAAAGCACGAATTACACCAACTGCTATATCTCCATTTCCAAGTTCGAAAACCTTATCTACTATGCAACGAGTTTCAGCAGTGATTATGTCCATTTCTGCTTCAAGCTCAAGAGTTAATGGTAGCTGCTGATCTTTGAGCATGGTGACCAACTGCTTTGTAGCTTTCAGCCCATTAGCATTAGCCTCCTTTGTTGGAATACCAAGGGCTTCATGAGGTGTCTTCACGATTACTTTTGTTGCTCCCGAAAGTGATGCTGTGGCTGCTCCCCATGAGATGACACCAAATGCTTTTGCCTCATCCTGAGGGAATCCGCCCATCCATTGGTGTAGGACAGTAGTGATAACAACATCAGAGTACCCGTACTTTACCATGTATTCATCAGTCAGCTTTTCCAAAGTTCTTATAGCAGCCACATCCTGTGTTAAGTTTCCGCTCTGACCATAACCTACTGTAATGTTTTTAACCCCTTGCTCAGCTGCAAGTATACTCTCAACAATAGCAACAGC
>JAAZEK010000360.1 GCA_012512335.1 Clostridiales bacterium
ATGAACAGGTTTCGAAGGAAGTATTCGATCGCTTGTATGAGAATGGCTATCTCAGCAAAAGCACCACATCTCAGTTTTACGACCCAGAGCTGGGAGTTTTTCTAAATGGCCGACAGGTAGAAGGATATTGCCCGATTGAAGGCTGTCGCTCTGATAAAGGTTATGCAGATGAGTGTGCCCTAGGACACCAATATATGCCCTCAGAGTTAATTAATCCACGCAGTAGACTTACTGGGAATAAGCCTATTTTGCAGGATGTTACCAATTGGTATTTTAAGCTGGAGGATTTCCAGTCTATTTTACAAGAATGGGTAAACAATTTACTTAAGCAAGGAAATACCCGCCCCTTATTAACTAATACACTGCAGGAGTTTTTAAAACCACCTGTAATTTATGTAAAAAAGGATCATCAGGAGGATGTGGACGCTCTTAGGAGTATACTGCCTGATTTTAAGCATGAGGAAGAGGAAAAAAAGTCATCCTTTGAAATGATTTTTAGTAGCTTGGAGGACAGGGAAAAGGCATGTAATATATTAACTGAAAAGAATATACGCTATAGGACAGGGAAAACTCTAGTTCCATTTCGACTAACTGGGAATGCTGAATGGGGAATTCCTGCTCCTGAAAAGGAAGGCGTTGAAGGTCTAACATTTTGGGTTTGGCCAGAATCACTATGGGCACCTATATCTTTCACCAGAACCTATTTGGAGATGCAAGAGCAAGAAGACGATGAATGGAAGAAATGGTGGCTATCTCCAGATGCTGGTGTTTATCAGTTTATCGGAGAAGATAATATCTATTTTTATGGTTTGGCAGAACCAGCAATGTTTATGGCCTTTCAAGGTAGAGAAAACCTTTCCATACATCCCGAGGAGGGGGATATGCAGTTGCCCAACCTCATTGCTAATAGCCATGTTTTATTCCTGGATAAAAAGGCCAGCAGTAGCGCAGAGATAAAGCCTCCTATGGCAAGGGAATTATTAGAATATTACACAACAGAGCAGCTGCGAGCGCATTTTCTAGGCCTGGGTCTAGGAATTAGAAGCGTTAGCTTTCAGCCAAAGCCACTAAATCCAAAGGCAAATGAGAGAGACGGAGACCCTGTTCTTAAAGAAGGGAATTTACTAACAAATGTGCTTAATCGGCTGGCTCGTTCCTGCTTCTACACCTCACAGCAATATTATGATGGCAAGATACCTGTGGGGAAGGTGCGAGAAGAGGTGCTTCAAGGCGCAAAGAAAGCCATACTGGAATACGAGAAGCTGATGTATAAGTATGAGTTTCATAATGTTATGAACCTGCTGGACAGCTATATCCGTGATGCCAACAAATATTGGTCAGCCGGTATGAAAGAGGTTAAAGATACTGAGGACATGGACCTTCGAGCTCAAGTAGTTATTGATAGCTTCCATATGCTACGGACTGCCATTGTTCTCACCCACCCAGTGGCTCCAGAGGGAACAGAGATGGTATGTGAGTATCTGGGCTTCGGTAAGGAATTTTGGAAATGGGATCGAATTTTCGATACAGTTTATGATTTTATGGAAAACCCAGAAGAGCATGATTTAAAAACATTAGAGCCCAAGGTTGACTTCTTTAGCAAGCATCCCAGTCA
>JAAZEK010000361.1 GCA_012512335.1 Clostridiales bacterium
CCAGCTTTCAAGGAAATTTAGCACTTATAGCAAATAAAGATTCATAATATCACAAATCAATCTAGAGCTCATATCAGCTGAAAATACTACACCTTCCAAACTCACTGCGCTCAGACAGTGAAAGGTGATTAAAAAAAGATAAATTTCATATGGAGAAGCTATGAAAATCGTGCTACAATAATGGAATAGGGGGGATGTCATTATGTTACACAAAAGATGGATAAGCTGGTTTACGGTACTTAGTATTATTTTAGTAGGGATATTGGTTTTTCAATCTCCAGTTAGTGCTGAGGAAATAGAGCCATACATCATAACAGATTACAAATCCAACATTAGTCTGCATGAGGACGGTTCTGTTTATTTTGAAGAAGTAGTCAGGTATAGCTTACAGCTTGATGGAGCAGAAATCATTAAGCCTATACCAATGGCCTACAGCTCCGAAATAGAGGGTTTGGAGGTTTTAAAAAGAACATATTTAAACCCAAACTCATTGGAGGAATTTGAAGACAAAGACCATGCTTT
Organism: Clostridiales bacterium; assembly: GCA_012512335.1. Classification (GTDB taxonomy): domain Bacteria; phylum Bacillota; class Clostridia; order Caldicoprobacterales; family DTU083; genus UBA5454. The sequence continues at coordinate 523 of JAAZEK010000361.1, forward strand.
CGACTTTGACCAATCCGATGCAGAAGCGGATATTCATAATATTACCATAGCTTCAGAGGGAAGTAAAAGCGATGAGCTGATATTTGTCTATCGTTATTGGATGCTGGATACTGTATTTTTATATACGGATACAGCGGCATTCTTCTGGCAGTTCTTTTTACCGGAAGAAAATTTAGAAGTTAATAATGTGCTAATTGAAGTTACGATGCCAGATACAGTATCTGATGAAGAGTGGGACGGCTATGTAAGAGGAGCTGTACATGCTGAGAAGGAATTGCTTGAGGATGGCGTCTTTCGTATTAGCTCTGATATAATCCGTGAGGGAGAATCCTTGGAAGCAGTCCTAATCATGCCAAATTCTGTTTTTCCCGATGGAAGAAAGATTGTTGATAATGCTTCGAAGGATGAAATTGTATCGAACATGACTATATGGGAGGATAAAGCAGCTGTAGCTCGACAGAAGGAAGAATTAAGATATTACAGTGGATGGGGCATTGCGGCTTTTTCTATTCTTTTATCCTTAGGTATAGGTATTCTATTTTACTTTAAAACTAGAAGCTCGAAAAGAAAGGGTATGTCTAATATAGAATCAGACTCGAAGGGAATTCCAGATCCGTCCATAACACCTGCGGAGCTAGGACTGCTGATAAATGGTAGATTAAGCTGGCGGGATCTTTTTGCCACAGTCTTGAGTCTTATTAAGTCTCGATACCTAGAACTGAGAAACAACGGAGAGCTAGATGGAGTTCTTACTCTTCGAGAGGATACTAATAAAGATGGGTTAAAGGCACACGAGGAATATGTGCTTAACTGGTTGGTTAGTGATCTTGGAGACGGCATAGTTCTTCCTGTGAAGAAATTAGACAAGCTTTTAGCTTCATATAGTAAAGATCACGGGAAAAAGATATCCACCTGGGAAACCTTAGTTTATGGAATTTCAGGTAGACAAGGTGGCTCACGTACTAAAGAAAATATTACTAGAACAAAAGGATGGGCTTTGGTAGGGGCCATTTTCAGCTTAGCTGCTTCAGTGCTCGTCGGATGGGTGATGGATAATCAGTTGGCGGGTATATTATCCGGGATATTTGCTTTAGCCTTGATGTCATATGTGTTACTTAAGAAAAAACATAACGAAGAACATAATCAAAAGCTGGCACAATGGGAAAAATACAAGGATGAATTAAGAACCACCTTTTCCGATAAGTCTAAGCCCCTTTCCCTAGCCCAAGTGGAAGAACATTTTGTATACGCCATAAGCTTTGGTATAGCAGATGAATTGTTGGAAAAGCTTATACAAAATTATAAAAGCCATGAATTTGAAGATGGTAATCTCACCATTTTGTATTATACCAATCATTCATGGCTATCCAAGGTTTTGTAAGCTCAACGTCGCCATTTCAAATAGCGCTTCTCTAACCAAGCTACTCCCTGGTACATTAGCGCAGCTAGCACTAACAAAATGGATACGCTTGTCATGACAAGATCCAGTTGGAAAACCTGACCGCCGTAAACTGCAAGAAAACCTAATCCTGCCCTTGAAACAAGGAACTCTCCTACAATGACGCCTACCCAGGACATTCCTACATTGATCTTCAATGCGGAGATTATTGTAGGGATGCTAGCGGGTAGCACCACTTTAGTCAACACTTGCTTTTTTGTAGCACCAAAGGTTTTGAGTAATTTTATCTTATCAGGACTGACATCCAGGAAACCGTTTAGCACACCAATAACCGTCACGATTATGGATACTAGCAGGGCCATTACAATTATGGCTTTTGCGCCAGCTCCTACCCATACTATGATAATAGGCCCTAAAGCTACCTTTGGCAGACTGTTAAGAACCACTAGATAGGGGTCTGCTACCTTGGATATAAAATCCGACCACCATAGCACAATGGCAATAACAGTTCCCAGCAAGGTGCCAAGGGTAAAACCTATGATGGTTTCGTAGAGGGTAACGGAAATATGCAGGTAAAGGTCACCGCTGTTATGCAGGTTAACAATGGTTCTCCAAATCCGTGTTGGTTGACTGGTTATAAACGAATCAATCCATTTTAGTTGAGCGGCAAGCTCCCATAATGCTAGGAAAACTAAGAGAATAGCAATTTGGGTAACTCTAACTGCAATTCTTTTTTGCTTTACTTTTTTTAAATAAGCCAGATGCTCCGGGGAAACTGGGGTGGCTTGACTGTTAACTGACATGAACATCCAGCTCCTTCCATAAACTGTTGAAATAATGTCTAAATTCTGGGGCTTTTCGTAGCTCCACAGGGCTTCGGTTCTCTCCACTAAGCTCTATTTTATGGGTACTTTTTATGGTACCCGGACGCTTGCTTAGCACAAGCACTCTATCTGACATACTGATAGCTTCAGAAATATCATGAGTGACAAGTAAAGCAGTTTTGTTTTCTTTACGTATTATGTCGCCTACTTCATCTGATAAAGCTAGGCGAGTTTGATAATCAAGCGCAGAGAAGGGCTCATCCAGCAATAAAACTTCCGGATTAACTGCCAGGGTTCGGATTAAGGCTACTCTTTGACGCATTCCACCTGACAGCTGCTGTGGGTAATGGTTGCGAAAATCTGCTAGGCCATAGGTTTCCAGTAAGTGGTCTGTATGCTCCGTAGTTTCTTTACTGATTTTGTCTTGTATCTCAAGTCCTAGTAGGACATTTTGTCGTATGGTTCTCCATTCAAACAAGTGATCCTGCTGCAGCATATAACCAATCTTGCTAGAAGGGCCGTCTACTTCCTTTCCTTCTATAAGCACCTGCCCGGATGTAGGCTTTATTAGTCCAGCAACTAAAGACAGGATTGTGGTTTTACCACAGCCGCTGGGGCCAACTATACCGATAAATTCTCCTCTTTGAACATTCAAACAGATGTCTCTTAAGGCAGGAGTTTCTCCTTCCAAGCTATGATAATTAAGACTGACATTGTTTAGAGCAACAATGCTTTTTTGGTCCATTCCTACCAATCCTTCCAAAAATAAGCTTGATATATCATATTCCGTTTTTTAAAATGTGTTCAATGAAGATTGTTCGTTACTTTTCACTGGGTAAGTTAAAATAATAAATATATTCCAGTAAAGGCTTCTTCCATATGATTTATTATTTTGGTGCGAACATTAGACATTGCTTTCTTCACTGGAACTCCAGTATAATTTTTGCTCTATGAATAGTTGGTGCACTTATGTTATAATAAACACTAATGCTGCCCTTTGCGGAGTTTATGAATGGAGGTTGAGAAGTGAGCAAGGCATTAGGTAACAATAAAGCACTTAATATGCTATTGGCAATTATGCTATCAGCCTTGTTTATTTGTATGGCTTTCTTTTCATATTTAGGGTTTATGACCATGAATATTGATAACAGACCAGATAACCCAAACGCAGATCTTAGCGACAGAATCGCTACTTTTGCACTACCCATAACTCTTCCTGATAACCAAGTAATGTCCGGAACAGTCTTAATTCAAGCAAAGAACAATATTGTACAGATTATTCAACCTATGAATAAATGGTTTTTTTCGTTACTATTTTTTAGTCTTCTTCTATATGGATGTATGGTTTTGTGGAACTGTCAAAGAAATCGCCCACTTCATATAGTAATGATAAAAGTACCAGAAATTGCTATTCGTATTGGTGGACATGCCCCTCCACGATCTTTTTAAGTACGACTTAAAATTGCTTTTAGATTGAAAGGGGTAAAATAAAAAAATGAAAAATCGAAAACCTGTATTTTTTGTAATATTAGTTATAGCCTTGTTTATGTCTTTTGTCGCTATAAATGGACTGATTGTTCCATTAGGACGTTCATTGGAGCTGGTAATTCCAGGCTCTGGTGATATGCGCTTTGGTATTGATATTCGAGGTGGAGTGGATGCAGCATTTGAGCCTGTGGACCTGGACCGAAATCCTACCAAGCAAGAGCTGGAATCAGCACGGTCTATTATGGAAACCAGGCTGGATAACTTGAACATTCTTGATCGGGATGTCACCATTGATGAGCAAAATGGATATGTCATTGTAAGATTTCCATGGCAGTCAACAGAAGCAGACTTTGACCCAGAAACAGCCATTGCTGAGCTTGGGGAAACTGCTATGCTTACCTTCCGAAACGAAGCTGGGGATGTGCTTGTAACTGGTTCAAATGTAAAGAGTGCCTCTGTTGGTACTGATCCGGACACAGGTAGGTATGTTGTGCAGCTAGAATTTGATGGTGAAGGCGCAGAGCTGTTTAGTGAAGCAACTAGGGTGCTGATTGGAAAAGCTATTAATATTTATATGGACGATACCTTGATTCAATCAGCTATTGTCAATTCACATATTCCTAATGGTCAGGGTATTATCACCGGCATGGGTGGGCTTGAAGATGCTAAAGAACTGTCTGACAAGATTAACGCTGGTGCTCTTCCTTTTTCACTAACCTCAAAAAACCATTCAACCATAAGCCCTTCCTTAGGCAGTGGGGCATTAGATACTATGGTATTGGCCGGTATTATAGCCTTTGTGGTTATTTGCATTCTTTTAATTGTGTATTATCGCCTTCCAGGATTTGTAGCCAGTATTTCTCTGCTTATTCAGATTTCAGGTCAGCTGCTTGCTCTTTCTGTGCCGCAGA
>JAAZEK010000362.1 GCA_012512335.1 Clostridiales bacterium
GCACTTTCTTTACTGGTAAACCTTGTACGATCCAGTTCAACTGTCATATAAGCATCGCATTTGTGATCTTTTAGAACCTTGAAAACACCTTTCAAATCGATGTCTCCCTGCCCCAATTCCATGAAATTGTTATAAACATCAAAACCAGTGTTGCCAGTGCTTTCCAACTCAACATCTTCTTTTAAATCCTTTAAATTAACAAACTGAATTCGATCAATATATCGTTTAAAAATTTCAACTGGGTTACATCCAGCAGTAGCTAGATGGGCTGTATCCGGTCCAAATCCGATATATTCAGGGTCTGTATTTTGCATAATGAAGTCAATTTCATTCTCATACATAATCATGGTATTGTGATGAGGATGAATACAAGGTGTCACGTTGTATTGCTTAGTAATTATTCCAATTTTCTCAATGGTTTTGAGAACTCTTTTTAGATTTTCCATACTCGTAGGGCTTCCATCGGTTTGAGTAGCCTGAACGCTCATTCTTTGTACTCCGTTAGCAACAAGAAACTCAATCTTTCGCTCAACATTTCCTATATCATGAGTCTCGTCGCCATTTTGCCAGAAATAAAAGCTCACTGGATATACACCATGTTCAGCTATGATATCCTTAAATTCCTTAACATTGTTTTGAAAAAGATCAACTGCACTTTCAACACTTTCAAAGGCAGTAAAGCCTGCTTCCTTAACATCCTTCAATGCTTGGATCATTTGTTCTTTAGTTTCCAGCCCCCATGGCCAAATAGCATATGCAAATTTTGGTTTATACATGATTAACCCTTCCCTTCCTAGAGCTATAGCTGTAATATTAGGCTATTGATATGAACTTGGCATTCAATTAATGCTTTTCGTTTTGCTAACACTGTTAGCTTAACAGGGTTTAAAGGAGCCTAAATTTTAGGCTCCCTGGCATTTTACAAATTCCCCGCGGCTAGTGCTATGCTATTAATTTTATTTTGCACTTCTTCTTCAGACCAATCAGGATTGATAGCTATAACTACTGTCCTTTTCAAGTGATCTAAGGTAAGTGAGCATACATCATTACCATAGTTAGCGTTTAACCCTTCATTTTGTGGCATTTCAAATGGGTTCATTAAATGATGATATGCTCCCCTTTTATTCGTAATAGGAACCCAATTAGTAAAAATATGTCTGCCACTGTCTATTGGTAATCCACCATTTACACCTTCACTAGATGCAAACTGTCTTGCTTTTTCTTCCTCTTGAAAAGTAAAGCCAATATGTGTACCACAATCTCCATCAGGATCATTAGATTTTAATAGTTGCAACTTGGAAACATTACTTAATCCTTCTACGATTTGTTTTTTAATTCTCCTAAGGTCTGCCAATATACCATCAAGCCTGCCTAATTGCACTCTCATAAACGCTCCGTTAATTTCACTTTGCCTACATTGGATACCCGCAAATACAGGTGTCTTGTATTTATCATAGATAGGATATAGTGAATTGGTATCTTTGTCTTCAAACATACCTCTATTTAGCTCCGCATAGTCATCTCTGAACGCAGAACCTCCATCATGTTGATAAACCGCTACTTCAAATACATCTCTGTCATTTGTAAGTAGAGCTCCACCTTCACCACAGCTAATTATTTTGAAATAATTGAAACTATATGCCCCTGCATGCCCAATTGTTCCTAATGTTTTGCCTTTATAGCTTCCTCCAACAGCCTGGCAGGAATCTTCTATCACCTTTAAACCATGTTTTTTTGCTACGTCCATGATTCCATCCATATCACACGGGAATCCAATCATATGCACAGGCATAATTGCTTTAGTATGTGGGCTTATCTTTCTCTCAACATCAACAGGATCCAAACCTAAAGTCTCATCACAATCAGCTATAACAGGTATTGCACCTACAGCTGTTACTGCCAAAGCAGATGCCATAAATGTATATGCAGGTACTATAACCTCATCACCAGGGCCAATCCCCAGTCCCATGAGCCCTGTCATAAGAGCCGTGGTTCCACCGGTTAAAAAGAGGGCATAGTCTACCCCTATCTTTTCTGACAATTCTTTTTCGAAGTTATCTACCTCATGATTTTTACTTGCTATTCTAAAAAGCTCTCCTGATTTTACTACCCTTGCTACAGCATCGACTTCCTCTTGCCCCATTCTATACATTAAAATTACCCCCAGAACTTTAGTTTATTAATTTATATATATAACGCCTTTATGAGCTTATTATATATAATTGATTGATTTATGTCAATAACATTGTTTTATCATATATCATTATAACTACATAAGGTTAGAATAATAAACAGAATATTAATTTCCCATTTGAATGCTCAAGCCGCTCTGACACC
>JAAZEK010000363.1 GCA_012512335.1 Clostridiales bacterium
GACCGAGTCCGCCGAGAAGGCAACAAACTCATAATAGGTTTTGAGGTTATCCCCTATGAGGCAGTTATTGAGGTTAAGGAAGAGCCTATGTACATCAGCTTCCGTCTTGACGGCTTTATCTATGATCCAGCGGATTATCCTCTTCGAATGACTCCTCCTCCTGTAAATGAATTGCGTCTGCTTCAATTACCTGTACGAAACAGAGAGAACTTTGGTGAATGGTTGAATGTGAGCTGGGACGACAAAGTGGCAATTAATGTGCTGGCCACATCTCCCTATGCCCGTATCGACTCTGAGCGACGAAAAGGCTACCGCATAATGTATGCTGATGCTTTAAAAGAGGTAAAGCTAAAAGGGGTAGAGGCGGCTTTAGTAGTTAGTTCCTCTGAAAACCTACTTGATGGAATTGCTGTACTAGAGGAGGATTATAAGCTACCACTTGGTGTCAAAAGTCGTCGAGATGATATGATTAATGCCTCAGCTTATTGGACCAGCACTATCAACCCAAGCAATGTTGATGAACACATCAAATACGCCCAAATGGGTGGATTTAGATGTATGTTAATCTACTACACTTCCATGTTCGAAGAAACCGGTGGGTACATACTGAACGGAAACTATGACTATAGAAAAGAATATCCTAGTGGTAAAGAAGACCTTCGTAAAATGTTAGATAAGATTAAAGCTGCTGGAATAACCCCTGGCCTGCATATTTTACATACTCATATCGGTCTAAAAAGCAGATATGTTACTCCTGTTGCTGACCATCGTCTTAACCTAACACAGCACTTTACCCTTGCTAAGGCCTTGGACAATGATGATACAGTGGTGTATGTTGAGCAGAACCCTGAAGGTACAGTCATGGATGAGCGTTGCCGTATATTGAAATTCGGTGGTGAGTTGATTTCCTATGAGAATTACACGACTGAATCACCGTACTGTTTTACTGGCTGTAAGCGTGGTGCACACGATACCAATATCGCAAACCATCCAGCTGGGCTTATTGGTGGGATTCTTGACGTAAGCGAGTTCGGTGGAACAAGTGTCTATCTAGACCAAAACTCTGACATCCAAGATGAGATAGCAGACAAAATTGCCGATGCTTACAACACAGGATTTAGATATGTTTACTTTGATGGCTCTGAAGGCACAAACCCACCCTTTGAATTCCATGTGCCTAACGCTCAATACCGAGTATTTAAAAAACTTGAACCTGCTCCCTTATACACGGAAGGTGCAGCGAAGGCTCATTTCAGCTGGCATTTCTTAAGTGGCGGTAATGCCTTTGATGTTTTTGCCCCCGAAATATTTAAAGAAAAAATCCGAGAATTCCCTGCTGAAGAAGCTCCTAGAATGAGAGAAGATTTCACAAGACTCAACTTTGGTTGGTGGGCTTACTGGGCACTAAGAACACAGCCAGATATGTTTGAGTACGGTACAAGTCGAGCTGCTGCATGGGATTGTCCTGTCACAATGATGGAAAACGTAGAAGCCTTCAAATCCCATCCCCGAACCGATGATATTCTAGAGGTTATGCGACGTTGGGAGGACGTAAGAGCAAAAAAATGGTTAACCGAAGACCAGAAGCTGGCATTACGCAATCTTGATCAGGAACATATTCTTTTAATCAACGAGGATAAGGAATATGAGCTTGTACCATATGACCAGATACAAGGGGTAGCCGGAAATAGCAAGGATATTCTCGCGTTCATATTCGAGAGAAACGGTGAGAATTATGTTGTTTATTGGCACAGCAACGGTAGTGGGAGCCTTGATCTAGCTCTTGACAGCAAAGATATAAGCCTTCAATATGAGCTTAGTGGTGACCAGGTCCCATTCGCAGTTGAGAATAATGGGATTTCCATACCAGTTGGCGGACGCTGCTACTTAAAGAGCAAGCTGTCGAAGGAAAAGCTAATTTTAGCCTTTAATGATGCGATACTGAGATAAGAACACAGAAAAAATCTTATAAAAGATAAGAAACAAAACCTTTTTCTGTGGAAAACATGAAATTTTTCCATTTGGAAAAGGTTTTTGTTTATATTATGTAGAAGAAGTTTATAAATTTCTGAAGTGTATCTTGGAGGTAGTAATGAGTCTGAAAATGTTTCGACAAATCAATTGGGAAAAACTAATTGTACGAATTGTATTTGCATCACTGGCTTGAAGATTTTATTTTGAAAAGAAGACACTCTTAACAATGAAAATGTGATTTTGGAAATTGTGAGTAAGGGGTTATAAAATGCAGTTAGCTGAGTTTTTGTGGAAGTATGTTATTTTTGGCACTCTTGAAAGTGTTACATTCTTGTTCCTATTTTTATATTTAGTTGATGATTTTAGATTTCTTCGAACTCATTGGAAGAGCTGTTTGTTTTATATTGTTTTATATGTGTTATTGGGTTATATCATGTTATATAAGCTAGAGGCGAACTATACTGTGTTATACCTTGTCTTTAGTGTTTTACTGCTGGCCTATTTAACGAAGACGAATCTTTACTTCTCCCTTACAGCGAACATCATATCTTTTATGATCTATGCAATTTCCGAAATAGTAGTTTCCATACCAATACTATATCTTATGGGTGTCTCAATTAATAGCGCCAGACAGGATATATATCTTATGAGAAATGTGCTACTCATTGTTCGTCCTATTCAATTGCTAATCCTATATTTAATCACCCGACCTCCGTTTAAAAAGGAAATACTGAAAAAGAAGAATAACCAGGGAGACGGATCATCTATAAACTATATTATGCTTGTGCTCTTTTTCATGAGTATTTTTTACGTCTATTTAACTGAGCATGTGGAAAATACTACAGTCTTGATTGCCAGTGGTCTGCTTTTCATTTCCGTAGTTGTGTTAGGCGTAATGGAAGTAAAAGAACATGCTAAGCTTTTAGATATTAAAGGTCAATTAAGATTGCAGGAGGAATACGCTCGAAATATGGAGCTGATAGTAGATGCGGTTCGTAAGGAAAAGCATGATTATAAAAATCATATTAGTACCCTGGTCGCACTATGTACAATACAGGATACAAAGTCCATGGATAAGATAAGAAACTACGCTCTGAAACTTACAAATAATGAATTTGAAAGTGGACTTCACTTTTATAACACTGGCAATAAATACTTGGATGGATTATTGGCTATAAAAAGAGACACAGCTGTTAATAATGATATTTATTTTGATGTAGATGTGGAAACAACATTAGAAAATATTCAAGTTGATGATGTTGATCTAACAACCATAGTAGGAAACATTGTGGATAATGCATTTGACGCAGTTAGAACGAACCCACCTGAAAAAAACATGATTGTTTCTCTCGCCTTTTACGAGGAAGATGATAAATTACAAATTGCTATTTCAAATAACGGTAGCGAAATCACTGAACAACATAAGAAGCATATCTTCGAATATAAATATTCTACGAAGAATAAGGATGTTAGTCAACGAGGATATGGCTTGTTCATAGTAAAAGAATTGATTCAAAAAAACAATGGAGAAATCAGTTTTCACAGTAACGAAATGGAAACTGAGTTTTTAATATCATTTAAAATATCACCCAAAAATAAAGAAGGGAAAAAATCAAACGCGGTATACATACAGCAAGGGGAAATGTTATAATTCATTTTGGATACTCTGGGGTATAATGATAAAGAAACAGAGTGTGCATTAGGTTGATTATGTTTGGAGTGAACAGTTTTTGAAGGAATTGATGGATTATATAAGCAGCATTACAAGCAAAGAGCTAACTGTAGCTCAAGTTCGTATGATGCATCCCCTAATATTAGCTTACATAGGTGATACCGTATACGATTTATTTGTACGAACGTATCTCATTTTCACCAATGATGTTAAAGTGCACCAATTGCACTTAATGTCTATATCCTTTGTTAAGGCACAATCACAGTCTGAGGCTCTACATAATATTGAAGAGTCGCTGACAGAGGATGAGAAGTATATTGTTAAACGGGGAAGAAACGCCAAGTCAGGAACAATTCCTAAAAATGCAGATGTTACTGAATATCGATGGGCTACTGGGTTTGAATCCTTGCTTGGATATTTATATCTAACAGGTCAGGAAAAAAGGCTGTGCGAGATAGCAGGTAATATTTTACAGGCTGGACAAAGTAATGATTGATTAATGCGTAATGTGAAAAGATAAAAGTAATAATGTAAAGTTTGATTACCAAAAGAAGGAAAATTCGATACACTTTAATGGAATGAGGAAAAAACCATATGAAAAACAATAATTATAATAGACGCGACAGCAAAGGAAGTTCAGAAGGACAAAGATCTGGAAACAGACAAGAATCACGAGGTAGACAAGAATCACGTGGAGGCCAAGAGTCACGTGGTGGGCAAGATAGACGAAATAGATATGACAGACAAGATAGAGGGAATACAAGAAATACAAGAGATACAAGAGATACTCCTGAGACAATGGAAACACAGGAATTTATAGAAAATCGTGTAGAGGGTAGAAATCCAGTATTGGAAGCCATGCGTTCCAACCGCACAATTGAAAAGCTCTTAGTTGCCCGGGGCTCGGGTGAAGGTTCCATTCGTGAAATACTAGGGAAGGCTCGGGATAAAGGAATTATAATTCAGGAGGTAGATCGTCAGAGGTTGGATGAGATATCTGATTCCAACGCCCATCAAGGGGTCATTGCATATGTAACACCATATGATTATGTGGAAGTGGAAGAGATAATCAGAAGAGGGAAAGAAAAAGGTGAATCTCCATTTTTAGTAATCCTGGATGAAATTACCGATCCCCATAACTTAGGTGCTATTATTCGAACTGCCGAATGCAGTGGAGTTCACGGTGTTATTATTCCAAAACGCAGGTCCGTGGGACTGACTCCAGCGGCCATAAAAGCGTCAGCAGGTGCAGTGGAATATCTGCCTGTAGCCAAGGTAACTAATCTCGTTAATACCTTGGAAGATTTAAAAAAACAAGGGTTTTGGATTGTTGGTGCGGACACTGAAGGTGACTTATATACCAAACAGGATTTAACTGGTCCTATTGCCTTGGTTGTTGGTAGTGAAGGTAAAGGAATCGGACGGCTTATTAAGGAAAAGTGTGATTTTATGGTGAGCATCCCAGTAAAGGGTAGAATAGATTCATTAAATGCATCTGTAGCAGCGGGGATTCTTATGTACGAGGTGGCTAGGCAGAGAGGTTAAGGTGAACGGTTTTGAAGGAGGTACTCTTAGTAGATGGATATAATATTATCCACGCCTGGCCTGAGCTAAAAGAGATTTCAAAGTTAAGCCTGGAGGAGGCCAGGCATGCTCTTGTAGAAATTATGCAGGATTTTCAAGGATATAAAGCATACCAAATTATTGTGGTATTTGATGCATATATGATTTCAGGTGGACTGGAAAAAAAACTAAAGTATGGCCAAGTAGAGGTTGTATTTACCAAAGAGAATGAAACAGCAGATCATTACATAGAGCGTTGGGCTGATGTAGCTCCGAAAAATGTGCAAGTCTTTGTGGCCACATCCGACCATTTGCAGCAAACCATTGTATTATCTAGGGGCGCTGTCCGTGTTTCCGCACGTGAACTGTGGGATCAAGTTAAATCATTTCGCAAGGAAATAGGCAAGATATATCTTGAAAAACCTGAGATTAGATCTAATCCTCTGGAGAATTGGGCAAGCCCTGAGATTATTGAGGTTTTGGAGCGATGGAGAAGACAAAGATAGCTTGACTGAATCAGATTATGTAATGTATAATCATTATATTGTAAAGTTGTGCTTAAGTAAGGTGTGTAGCTTTCGAATAATGCTTGTTGAGAAGATGTTGGAATTGCAATGGGGGAGACGCTGGTGAAGCAAACAGCAATAGATGATTATTATAGTGCTTACGATAATTTAACAGATGAGGAGATTGTGGCTTATGCCCGTACAGGAGACGATCAAGCACAAGAGTATCTGATTTATAAATATCGTAATTTTGTGAGAGCCAAAGCGCGATCCTATTTTCTAATAGGTGCCGATCGTGAGGATATTATCCAGGAAGGTATGATTGGTCTTTACAAGGCCATCCGTGATTTTAGGGCGGACAAGCTTTCTTCATTCCGAGCTTTCGCTGAACTTTGTATCACACGTCAAATCATCACAGCTATAAAAACAGCTACCCGCCAAAAGCATATTCCATTGAATTCATATATCTCATTAAACAAACCTATATATGATGAAGATTCCGATCGAACTCTAATGGATGTCCTTTCTGGCACAAAGCTTTCAGACCCAGAAGAGTTGGTTATAAGTCAGGAAGACTTTAATCACATAGAACGAAAAATTGGGGAGTTACTTAGTGACTTGGAATGGGAAGTGTTAACCTCTTATTTGCAAGGGAAATCCTATCAGGAAATCGCTGTAGACTTGGATAGGCATGTTAAATCCATTGACAATGCACTGCAACGTGTCAAGCGAAAGCTGGAACGTTACCTTCGCGGAAAAGAGTGAAGAAAAATAATTAATCATTGACAAACCATAAGATGAGGAATAAAATATAATATGGTTTTTGGATGAGGTTTACTTGCGGGTGTAACTCAATGGTAGAGTTCCAGCTTCCCAAGCTGGCTACGTGGGTTCGATTCCCATCACCCGCTCCAAAAAAACGGAAATCAGAGGTCATAAGTTAGAGGTTGGAATTGGGTAATCTGACATCCGAACTCCGACATCAGATTTCCAATTAATGAAACACCAGGGTAAGTGGTAATGGTGTTATGCGGATAACAAAGGAGGAAGCTAAAAAATGGCAAAGGCAAAATTTGAAAGAACCAAACCCCATGTCAACATAGGAACCATCGGACACGTAGATCACGGTAAAACAACCTTGACAGCAGCAATTACAATGGTAATGTCCAAGTACGGAAGAGCAACAGCTACCAAGTACGACGAAATTGACAAGGCACCAGAAGAGAAGGAGAGAGGAATTACCATTAACACCTCTCACGTAGAGTACGAAACTGAAGAGCGTCACTACGCACACGTAGATTGCCCTGGTCACGCTGACTATGTAAAGAACATGATTACAGGAGCAGCACAGATGGACGGAGCTATCTTAGTAGTATCCGCAGCTGACGGCCCAATGCCTCAGACACGTGAACACATACTGCTTGCTCGTCAGGTAGGCGTACCATACATTTGTGTATTTATGAACAAAACCGATATGGTAGACGACGAAGAGCTCATAGAGTTAGTTGAGATGGAAGTTAGAGAATTGCTCAGCGAATACGAATTTCCAGGAGATGACATTCCGATTGTTAAGGGTTCCGCTCTTAAAGCATTGGAAGCAGTTCAAAGTGATGCTGATGTAGAAAACGATCCATGGTGCAAATCTATATTTGAGCTAATGCAAGAAGTAGACGCGTATATTCCTACTCCAGAGCGCGCCACAGACAGACCTTTCCTAATGCCTGTTGAGGACGTATTCTCCATCACCGGCCGTGGTACTGTAGCAACCGGTAGAGTAGAAAGAGGAACTATTAAATTATCCGACACCGTTGAAATCGTAGGCTTAAGCCCAGAAGCTCGCTCCACAGTAGTAACTGGAGTAGAGATGTTCCGTAAACTATTGGATTCTGCAGTAGCAGGCGACAATGTTGGTATATTGCTTCGTGGAGTACAAAGAGATGATATTGAGCGTGGTCAGGTATTGGCCAAGCCTGGTAGCATAAAGCCCCACACCCATTTCAAATCCGAAGTATACGTACTAACCAAAGAAGAAGGCGGACGACATACACCATTCTTCAACGGCTATCGTCCACAGTTCTATTTTAGAACAACAGACGTAACTGGTATTATCGAATTACCTGAAGGTGTAGAAATGGTTATGCCTGGTGATAACATCCAGATGACTATCAAGCTAATTACCCCAATCGCTATTGAAGAGGGATTGCGCTTTGCTATTCGCGAAGGCGGCAAGACCGTAGGAGCTGGCGTTGTTGCTTCTATCGTAGAATAAACTAAGTCATAAGCTTATGAAGCAGAGTTAATCTGTTAAGGATAAGTAAGAGGGACAGTTCCCTCTTGCTTATTTTTTCAAGATGTCTTATTGACAGCAGTTTTATGGTATGGTAGATTATATAAGTATTATCATAAGTGCAGAGTCATCGATTTTATCCATTCATACTACAGATGAAAATCCAAAAATATGATGATTCTATAAGCTAAGTGAGGTGTAAACAATGAGAGTAAAAGTTACCATGGCATGTACTGATTGCAAACAGCGTAACTACAACACCATGAAAAATAAAAAGAACAATCCTGATAGGATGGAGCTAAAAAAGTACTGTAAATTCTGCAAAGACCATACCCTCCACAGAGAAGGAAAATAATATCTGTGATATCAGGATAAGGATGTGAGAAAATGGCAAAGGAAAAGGAAACTGCCAAAAAGCCAGTGACAAAGAAAAAACGGCCAGGAATTGTCAAATATTTTCGAGGTGTAGTATCCGAGGTTAAAAAGGTGAGCTGGCCGTCCCGTAAGGAATTGATTAATACCACCATTATTGTGGTGTCCTTTATTCTGATCTTTTCCGTAATAGTGGGCCTCATTGATTTGGGCTTGGGTACACTTCTTGAATTGATAACTTGAGAGAAGGAGGGGGGTCCGGGACTAAACCCCAGATCCTTGGTTTATGTCTGAAGTAGAAAACACAGAAGGTAAATGGTATGTTATTCATACTTATTCCGGATACGAGAATAAGGTAAAAGCAAATCTGGAAAAAGCAGTTGAAAACCGCAACCTCCAAGATCTGATTCTTGAAATTAAAGTACCGATGGAAGAATTGATTGAGGAAAAGAATGGTAAGCGGAAAACTGTCCAGCGGAAAATATATCCAGGCTATGCCATGGTTAAAATGATTTTAACTGATGAATCATGGTATATCATACGCA
>JAAZEK010000364.1 GCA_012512335.1 Clostridiales bacterium
ATCGAAGGGTGAGCTCATACTGATAAATAACGATATACCTTATTTGTTTTCAGAGAGCGTTGATTTAGTCACTGTGTATGATTATAAGAATTCATCTTATAAGGTAAGGGATCTTACTGTAACCCTTAAAGAGAGTGTTATGGAGCCATTAAATGAGCTTATGGAAGATTTCTACAATCAATATGATACCAATGTTGTAACTGTTATAAGTGGTCATCGTAGCTATGACTTTCAGCAATCCTTATATAAGCAAAAGTTAGCTGAAGATGGAGAAATAGAGGCTATGAAATGGGTAGCTAAGCCAGGAGGAAGCGAGCACCATACTGGCTATGCTCTGGATTTTGGTATTTATCATAATAGCGGTAGAAGTCAATCTTATAAAGGAAGCGGAAAATATAGTTGGATTAATGAAAATGCCCATCGTTTGGCTTTGTGGTTAGGTATCCAGAAGAAAAATCAGTTCTAACAGGAATTGAGTATGAACCTTGGCATTTTCGTTATATAGGTAAACCTCATTCATATATTGCAACTGAATATAATATGTGTCTTGAGGAATATATCGATTATTTGAAGGAATTTCAGTTTGGAGAAAAGCACTTGAAGGTCAGAGATGGAGATGGAAAACGATACGAGATTTATTATACTGATAAGCTAGATGTTCCAGTACCATCGGATAAACAGTATAAAATTTCGGGCAATAATGTAGATGGGTTTATAGTAACGGTCATTAATGACTAAACTTTTGCTATAAACATGCAAGATTCCTCGCTTCACTCGGAATGACACCAATATAGATGCGCTTATAACTGTTTATTAGCCAAGATTCCCCGTTTCACTAGTAATGATTAGTTATAACATACATCATTTCAGGCAATTATTTACATAATGTCATGACGCATTGTTAATCCTTTGATATAATGATAAAGGTGTACAAATGCTATTTCCATGCATAGTCCATATAGAACATTTTGAGTAGAGGGGTTTTTATGAGCATCAACATTATGATTGTAGAAGATGAGCCTGCTATAGCAGATTTGGTGGGAGTGTATCTAAGAAATGAAAATTATAAAGTACATATTTTTCATGGAGGAGAACCAGCTCTAGCTACTTTAGAGACTACTATCTATGATTTGGCTATATTAGATGTAATGCTGCCAGATATGGATGGGTTCTCCATATGTCGAAAAATCAGGGAAGACTACTTTTTCCCGATTATCATGTTAACTGCCAAGGTGGAAGATATAGATAAAATAACTGGTCTGACAATCGGAGCAGACGACTACATAACAAAACCATTTAACCCTATTGAGCTTGTAGCCCGAGTGAAAACCCAGTTAAGAAGATATAAGCGATATAACCATGCTGGGAACGACAAAATTGGTAGTGATTTTAGTGAAAGAACTAAAAATGAGTATGATTTTGCTGGTTTAATCATCAACAAAGATACGCATAAATGTAGTCTGTACGGAGAAGTCATTAGCTTGACTCCTCTGGAGTTTAATATTTTGTGGTTTTTATGCGAAAACAAAGGAAGAGTAGTGCCCACTGAGGAATTGTTCGAGCAGGTATGGGGAGAAAAATATATGAATAGCAATAATACCGTAATGGCCCATATAGCTAGGTTGAGAGAAAAAATGAATGAACCATCCCGCAAGCCTAAGTTCATAAAAACTGTATGGGGGGTTGGCTATACCATTGAGTAGACAAGATAAAAATCTTTCAACAGCTTATTTATCCCGTACTATAACTCGTCGCTTCTTCATTACACTTACTATCTATACTGTTGTTTTGCTGCTTACTTTTTTCTTATCAGCAATGCTTTTTTCCAGCTTCACATGGTATGGTAATGAGTTTCTA
>JAAZEK010000365.1 GCA_012512335.1 Clostridiales bacterium
AAATACTACACCTTCCAAACTCACTTCGTTCAGACAGTGAAAGGTGCTTAACGCATTTTCTGCTGATATTCGCTAAGATTGATAATCGTTCCTGCAAAGGCTCCTTCCATATGATTTATTATTTTGGCGTGAACAGCCCTCCACGATATAAAATGGCAGAACACTTGTTCTTATTTGGGTTATGTGGTACAATTAAAGAGCAGGCTACTTAGTTATAACTTCATCGTATAGCAAAAAAATATGGGGAGGATTACAAATGACTGATAGGGAATTATTGGAGCTGGTGGCGGCTCAAGTAGGAGTACTTACTACTAATGCAGACAATCAAACTATTGAAATGGGCAACCTAACAACTCAAGTGGGTAATCTAACTACTCAAATGGGCGACCTAACAACTCAAGTGGGTAACCTAACTACTCATATGGGCGACCTAACTACTCAAGTGGGTAACCTAACAACTAAAGTAGACAATCTGACGGATGATGTGCGGGGTCTACAAACCGACATGCAAGTTGTCAAAGGTGACATCAAAGACTTAAAAGGTGAAGTTGCTGAGGTCAAAAAGAGGGTCATCTACATTGAAAATGACCATGGTGCTAAGCTTGATGCTTTATTTGATGGATACAAACAAAATAGTGATAGGCTTACTCGAATCGAAGCCGAGGTTAGCAAGCACGATGAGTTTATTATGCGAAGAATAAAGTAAGATAGCACTAAATTACATAAAAATACTACACAAAAAATATTGACAATTGCAAGGTGCTCGTTTACAATCTAAACAAGATGTCCTTTAAGGCTGGTTCAGAGAAATCAGGAAGGCACAATAACAGACTTGTATTGTAAGTTACCTATTATGTGCGTTCAGCCTATCCTGATTTTGGATAGGCTTTTGTTTTAAGTAGAATTTCTTAAGTGGAATTCATATTTCAAGCGGTTTAGTTTAATATAGGAGGCGATACTGTGGCAGAATTAAAAGATACGGTATTTAAAGCAAAGGTATTGGATGCCGATATGATGAGAAGGGCCCTCACCAGAATAGCCCATGAGATCATTGAAAAGAACACGGGAATCGATGACTTAGCTATCATCGGTATTCGCAGAAGAGGAGTCCCCTTAGCTGACAGATTAGCTAAGATTATTAATGAAATTGAAGGTGTATCTGTTCCTACTGGCATACTGGATATTACCCTTTACAGAGATGATCTCACAACTCTAGCAGTGCAACCAATTGTACACAAAACAGAAGTTCCTTTTTCCATCGATGATAAAAAGATAATTCTAGTAGATGACGTCCTATATACAGGTAGAACAGTGAGAGCTGCTTTAGACGCCTTGGTTGATTTAGGCCGTCCTAAACTAATCCAGTTAGCTATATTAATAGACAGGGGACATCGAGAATTGCCAATCAGAGCCGACTATGTGGGTAAAAACATTCCAACCTCCAGAAAAGAATTAATCGCTGTTAATGTTGAAGAAATTGATGGTATAGATAGTGTGGAAATTGAAGAATTTGTGTAATAAAGACCTCTAATTTAATGTAGTACTCCTTTAAATTGACACTGAGATGTCAAAAGGAGCTTTAGATAAGCTATAGCTATATCTGTGCACCTTATCTGAACCTCCTTGGAGGTTTTTTTAATATGACGAACTGACGGGTAGAGCATATTGTAAAGGAAGGTGTATAACAAAATTATGTGGAGAACAAAAGATTTACTTGGCTTAGAAGAACACTCTGCAGATGAAATCCTAGGCATATTAGATACGGCAGAAGCCATGAAGGATATTATCCATAGAGATATAAAGAAAGTGCCGACTCTTCGAGGGAAGTCCATGGTTACCTTATTCTATGAGAATAGCACACGTACCAGAAGCTCCTTTGAGATGGCTGGCAAATATCTAAGTGCAGATACCTCAAACCTGGCCATCGCAAGTAGTAGTGTCGCGAAAGGAGAATCCCTTATTGATACAGGAAGAACCCTAGAGGCTATGGGTACGGATTTGATAGTTATCAGGCATTCAGCTGCAGGCGCTCCCCACCTATTAGCTAAGAGTGTAAAATCGAGAGTTGTCAATGCCGGTGATGGAATGCACGAGCATCCTACTCAAGGCTTGCTGGACCTATATACTATGAGGCAAAAGAAAGGCAATTTAGCAAACTTGAAAGTAGCAATACTAGGAGATGTCATGCACAGCAGGGTCGCCAGGTCTAATATCTGGGGACTTAGCAAATTTGGGGCTGAGGTAAGAGTAGTAGGTCCGACTACACTAATGCCACGGGAAATTGAAAAAATGGGAGTAAAGCAATATTATAATATAGAAGAAGCATTGGCAGGAGTTGATGTAATCAACGTCCTGAGATTACAAAAGGAAAGACAGAAAAAATGCTTATTACCTTCACTTCGAGAGTATTCACAGCTATTTGGTTTAACAAATGAAAGAATGGCATTGGCTAAAGAGGATGTTTTAGTCATGCACCCTGGTCCTATGAATCGTGGAGTAGAAATCATGACGGATGTTTATGAGTCTGCACATTCCTCTATAGATGAACAGGTGACAAACGGTGTTGCCATTCGTATGGCAATTTTATATTTAATGCTGGGAGGGAAGAGCGCTAATGAAAATCTTAATTAAGAACGGAAGAGTAATTGACCCCGCAAGCAATACAGATGCAGAAAAGGATATTTTAATAGAGAACGGCACTATCGTGAGCATAGAAGAAAATATTTCCCAAGAAGTAGATGAAGTGATTGATGCAAGTGGAAAAATAGTAACACCAGGTTTAATCGATATGCATGTCCACCTAAGAGACCCTGGTTATGAGCATAAGGAGACCATTGCCAGTGGTACCGCAGCAGCTGCAGCTGGAGGCTTTACAGCAGTTGCCTGCATGCCAAATACGAACCCAATCACTGACAATATGGCTGTCGTTAACTATATCAAGCAAAAAGCAGCCACAGAGGGCAAGGTAAAGGTGTTTCCCATCGCCCATATTACCAAGGCAAGCAATAGTGATGAAATAACTGAATTTGCTGACTTGAAGCGGGCTGGAGCTGTTGCTTTATCTGATGATGGGATGCCTGTAGAAAGTGCTGAGATTATGCGTAGGGCTTTGGAGTATGCAAAAATGTTTGATTTAACAATCATGGAGCATTGTGAAGATTTAAGTTTGGCAAACGAGGGATATATGCATGAAGGGTTTGTATCAACTGAATTGGGACTAAGGGGCATACCCAGCGCTTCAGAGGATGTTATGGTGGCCAGAAATATTATTCTGTCAGAACTAACAGATAGCAAAATGCACATTACTCATATTAGCACTGCTGGAGCGGTGGACTTGGTACGACAAGCAAAGAGGAAAGGACTAAAGGTTACCTGCGATGTTACACCTCACCACTTTACCCTTACAGATGAAGCGGTAAAGGGCTACAGCACCAACACTAAGGTAAATCCACCACTAAGGACAGAAGCCGATAGACGAGCAATTTTAGAGGGACTGGCAGACGGCACCATAGATGCAATTGCTACAGATCATGCGCCTCATGCAAGAGAGGACAAGGATGTTGAGTATGCCTATGCAGCAAACGGTTTGGTAGGCTTAGAAACAGCAGTACCTCTTGTTTATAGTGAGCTGGTATTAAAAGGCATCCTCAGCCTGGAGCAAGCGATTTCAAAAATGACCATAAAGCCAGCAGAAATCTTAAATATACCCTTAGGCAGTCTTCAAGTTGGTAAGGAAGCAGATATAAGCATTATTGACCCTAATAAAAAGGCTGTTGTTCGTAAAGAAAAGTTTTATTCTAAGGGCAAGAATACACCCTTTGATGGCTGGGAGTTAACCGGCTGGCCGGTTTGCACCATAGTTAACGGAAAAATTGTGATGCGAAATGGGGTTGTTATATAATGTTTCAATATTATGGAAAATTGATTCATCATGAAGAAGTAAATCCTAACCATATGCTGATGGTGGTCGAGGCTCCTAAGATAGCAAATAAGGCTGCAATGGGCCAATTTGTTGAGGTGCGGGTTTCTGATAGCTATGAACCTCTTTTAAGAAGGCCGATTAGCATACATGACACGGACAAAAAGCAGGGAACCATCAGTCTTTTATACCAGGTAAAAGGAAGAGGTACAAAGCTATTAAGCGAAAAAAGGCCAGGTATGAATATTGACCTCTTAGGCCCTTTGGGAAGGGGCTTCACATTGCCAGCCGATTCCTTACAAAAGCTTTTAATCGTTGGCGGAGGAATAGGAGTTGCACCACTATTACTTTTATCAAAAGAGGCAAAGGGGCAAGCCTTTAATTCTACAATGATACTAGGATACAATACAAAAGAACAAATTCTAAGATTGGATGAATTCGAGAAATACAGCTCTAATCTACAAATTACTACCATGGATGGCAGCTTTGGTGAAAAAGGCCTGGTAACAATCCCACTAGAAAGAGAGTTGACTGCTGGGAATTACGGAATGATATACGCCTGTGGTCCGGAGGCAATGCTGGAAAGCGTTGCTGCCTTGGCAAATAAGTATGATGTTCCCTGCCAAGTATCAATGGAATCCCTAATGGGCTGTGGGGTAGGAGCTTGCCTGGGTTGTTCATGCAAGACGAATGTTGAAGGTAAGGAAATAT
Organism: Clostridiales bacterium; assembly: GCA_012512335.1. Taxonomy (GTDB): domain Bacteria; phylum Bacillota; class Clostridia; order Caldicoprobacterales; family DTU083; genus UBA5454. Next base: position 4,631 of record JAAZEK010000365.1, read on the forward strand.
ATCAAAGGGTTTGTGTAGAAGGTCCTGTCTTTAATAGTAGAGAGGTGGTGTGGGCAAATGTCTAAAGCAGATTTAAGTGTAGATTTAGGTAAGCTGAAGCTTAAAAACCCAGTTTTAACTGCTTCAGGTACCTTTGGCTATGGCATGGAATTTGTACCCTACATGGATTTAGAAAAGCTGGGGGGGATAATCGTTAAGGGGACAACCCTACATCCAAGAACAGGCAATCCCCAACCACGTATCTTTGAAACCTCGTCAGGTATGTTAAATGCTATAGGACTGCAAAATCCTGGTGTAGATGGTTTCATTAGCGATGTTTTACCAAAAACAAAAAAGTACAAGACAAATTTCATCGTTAACATTTCAGGAAATACAGTTGAAGAGTATGGCTTGATGGCTCAAAAGCTATCCATTGATGGAGTAGCTGCCATCGAAGTAAACATCTCCTGCCCCAATGTAAAAGCAGGTGGCATGGAATTTGGAACAGATCCTCATCAGGCAGCAAGAGTTGTAAAGGAAGTAAAGAAGAATACTAATCTGCCGGTAATTGTGAAGCTGTCACCGAACGTAACTAGTATTATAGAAATTGCTATTGCAGTAGAAGCAGCAGGCGCAGATATCATTTCTCTAATCAACACCCTTTTGGGAATGGCTATTGACATTAAAAAACAGAAGCCACACTTGGGCAATACCTTTGGAGGTCTATCAGGACCTGCTATAAAACCAGTTGCCCTCCGTATGGTATGGCAGGTTTATAAAAATGTGAGTATTCCTTTAATAGGTATGGGGGGAATTGTTACTGCAGAGGACGCTCTGGAGTTTATCATGGCAGGAGCTACAGCCATAGCGATTGGGACTGGTAATTTCATAAATCCATCTGCAAGTGCTGATTTGGTAAGTGATTTAGATAAGTATTGTGTTGAGAATAATGTTTCAAAGCTTAGCTCATTAATTGGAGTAGCTCATAAAGGTTAAAGAGAAGGGAAGTAGAAAACATGGATTGTAAAGAACGCTTAATAGTGGCTTTAGATGTAGATACCTTACAGGAAGTGGAAAGCCTTGTAACTAAGTTACATCCCTATGTTGGCATGTTTAAGGTTGGCTTACAGCTTTATACCAGTTTAGGACCGAAGGTTATAGAAGTCATAAAAAATAGAGGCGGAAAGATATTTTGTGACTTGAAACTGCACGACATCCCGAACACAGTTGCTCAATCAAGTAGAGTTTTAACCGGGCTAGGTGTGGACTTATTAAATGTACATGCTTCTGGAGGACGTAAAATGATGGAGGCAGCAGCGGAAGCTGTGGCAAATGAAGCCAGCAAGCGAGGCATAACAAAACCTAACTTAATTGCAGTAACAGTCTTGACCAGCTTGGGAAAAGAGGACTTGAAAGAGATAGGTTTGAATAAAGAACCGGATGAAGTAGTTGAAAACTGGGCTCAGTTGGCCAAAAACTCTGGCTTAGATGGTGTTGTGTCCTCTCCAAAGGAAGCGGCATTGATCAAGGAGCTGTGTGGAGATGAGTTTCTTATAGTAACTCCCGGAATCAGACCTGCAGGTAGTAATGTATTCGATCAAAAAAGAATAACTACGCCAAGTGATGCACTTAAGGTAGGTGCAACACATTTAGTGGTCGGAAGACCTATAACCAATGCGCCCGATCCAGCACTGGCAGCTAAAAATATATTAGAAGAGATGGAGGCTTATTATGTTAACAAATAAAGAAATAGAGAATATCTTTCTTGAATCAGAAGCCCTTCTAAAAGGACATTTTCGCTTAACCTCAGGGCGTCATAGCGATCAGTATATGCAATGTGCCAAGGTGCTTCAATATCCTCATTTTACAGAAATCCTCTGCAAGGATTTGGCGGAACGCTTCCAAGGTGAAAAAATCGATGTAGTTATTGGGCCGGCTATGGGTGGAATCATCGTTGCTTATGAAATGGCTCGTCAATTAAATGCCAGAGCCATATTTGCAGAAAGGGTAAATGAGAAGCTGGAATTACGTAGAGGATTCAGCATTGAACCAGGGGATAATGTACTTATAGTAGAGGATGTTATAACTACAGGGGGCTCTGTGATAGAGGTTATAAATTTAGTTAGAGAAACTGGAGCCAATATTATAGGAACTGCTCTCTTGGTAGATAGAAGTGCTGGTAAAGTGAACTTAGGTGTAAGAACTGAAAGCTTATTGTCTATGGAGGTTGTCTCATATGAAGAAGGAGAATGCCCTCTGTGCAAAGAAGATATTCCTGTAGTTAAACCAGGTAGTAGGAAAGTTTAAACTTAAAAAATTCACCTATCCAACTTCATAGAATTTATTTGCTATAGACTGCGCAACAAATGACGGATATAGTCCTCTTTTCCGTGATAGACCTGTAGGATGTGAATTGTGTCCCCGATTTGTTCATATATGGCGACATACTTGTCACAGACCAAAAACCGAGTATTAGCATATCTGTCGGGGATTTTGTCATAGAATGCCGAGAGTAACGGTGCACTATCGGGAAAGCACTTCAACCGCTCGAAAGCACCCAATATATTGTCCACAGTGTTTTGCGCAATACTAGGGCTATCCAGTTCTATAGCAATATATTCCTTTATGCTGAGCAACTTATGGATCACAGCAGGTGAAAGCTCAATTTTAATCATGGGCTTTTAACTGTTTTTTTGCAGCTTCTAAAGACACCCAACCCTGTTCTTCACCCATTTGCTGCGCCTCATCCAGTTCTTGAAACAGTTTCCCCCATAATGCACCGCGCATGGAGTCGTACTCTTCCATATCTACGATTGCGTACCTTCCTTTGCCTTCCCGCATAAGGAACACAGGCTTACCTTTACCCACCTCATCCAGCACAGCTGTGTATTGCCGTAATGAAGAAATGTTTTTTATGTTAGGCAAACGAATCACCATCCTTTGATATTAGTATACATCACACTAGCTGCAAATACAACAGCAATTTTGCAACATCACCAGTTTGAGAACCCTTAGTGAAAGTAGCCGAGGAATACTTTTGTGGACAAATATAGATAAATATGGTTTGATTGAAGCGAATATTCAACGGAATTGTGAGTTTTGAACAATATAAAATATTTGTAAGGAGTGATTATAATCAATACTCTAGAAAAACTATTTGACTCTGTAAGGTTTGCACCTGCTGTTTGGCGACATGAATCAGAGTTTGATCCTACTTTGCCAGAATATGCAGGAATCCAGGCTATTACCTACGATGCTCTTACAGTAGAAGGGCAAAAAACTCAGAGTTTTGCCTATATCGGGTTTCCTGAAAGTGCTAAGAAGGATGAGGATTCAGGTGAATCAGCGAAAACTGTACCTGGAATCGTTCTTGTTCATGGTGGAGGTGGACATGCTTATCTAGAGTGGGTTCGTATGTGGAATGCTCGGGGATATGCAGCTATTGCCATGGATACTGTAGGTTTTTTCCCGACAGCAGCCAACGCTGGAACAACTGAAGGTGACACTTCCTTATATAAACATGGACTTCACGGCTCCTTTGCAAGGGAGGGTTACATAAGCACACCTAATAATGATGGTTTTACCAGTTCAGACCGTCCTCTTACCGAACAGTGGATGACCCATGCTGTTTCTCAAGTTATTGCAGCGAACAATGTCCTTCGTAGCTTTGATTGTGTGGATAGTGAGCGAATTGGCTTGACAGGCATCTCTTGGGGTGGAGAAATTGCCTCAATTGTGATTGGTTATGATCCACGCTTTGCTTTTGCAATCCCTGTCTATGGGGCAGGTTTCCTCAGTAAATCATTGACTGTCCCTGGAGAAAGAATGCGTAATCCAGTGACCGCTGCGCTTTGGCAAGCAGAAGATCGGTTTGATCGTGTTAATATGCCAATACTTTGGATCTGCTACAATGATGACAACAACTTTTCTATAATGTCTAATAGCGATAGCTATGCCGCAACAGCATCTTCCAATGAACGAACTATCTTAAGCATGGTAGACAACATGGGCCATTCTCATGTCGATGGTTGGCGTCCGCCATCTATTATGAACTATGCTGATTGGATAGTAAGGGACGGTCGAAGTTTTGTCCGGTTTCTAACCCAGCCAACTGTGGAAAAGCCCAAAGCAATTGTACGAGTTCCTGAAGGAGCTAGTATAAAAAGAACAACATTATATTATATCGATGCGCCTATGACTTACAGTGTACATGATAAATTTAATCGTGGTACCAGCTACACTTATATGGACCAAGTATGGCAACGTGGACCAGCTTCTATCTCTGATTCTATTGAAGGGAATACCACTATAGGAGAACAGCTAGCACAGAATAGAGTCATAAGTACGGTTCTTCCCCCTGAAGCTCATGGTTTTTATCTTGAGATAGTTACAGAAGAAGGCATATCCACCTCCCAGTGGGTTACACGTTGAGCATGAGTAAGTAAATTGTGTATGCTTTGGAAATCTGAGTGAAATCTAGTGAGATAAAACGCCCATTGATGTGCGTGTAAAATATGCGTATAATAATAAGTGTGAGGAGGGGGCCTGATGACGGTTAGAGAAGTGCTTAAGATACTACATAATGTAAAATAAAGCCCTTTCCTGTATCGTAGGAAGGAGATATATAATTATGCGTAAATTAACTTATTTGGCAGTATTTGAACCAACAGAAACAGGATATAGCGTTTACTTTCCGGACCTTCCTGGATGCACAAGCTATGGTGAAGGATTTGAAGAAGCACAAAGACAGGCGGCTGATGCTTTAGGATTGCATATTTACGGTATGGAAAAGGACGGGGATAAAATACCTGATCAATCTAAAGAGCCTCAGGTAGATCCTGAAACAGCAAGTGGGTATATGGTGTCTCCTGTTACTATTTTTCCTGATATCGTTAGAAATGAGCTAGATAATAGAGCGGTTAAAACAAACTTGACTATTCCTGCATGGCTTAAGGAAATTGCAGAGGCTCAAGGTGTGAACTATTCCAAAGTATTTCAAGCTGCTCTTATGGATTACCTTGGTATAAATCCATCTTCAATGCAAGGACAGAAGCAATGATACTTCGTAGGGTAAATTTTCAAGGTAACTTCCACTTTCCTAAAGTAAAGTCTTGTCGATGGTTGGCGTCCGCTATCTATTATGAACTATGCTGATTGGGATAAGATTTTTAGGGAAGTTGTATCAAATATATTAATACACAGGGAGTATGCAAATCCATTCCCTGCCAAGTTCATTATTGAGAAAGAAAGGGTTTACACTGAAAATAGTAATAAGCCTCATGG
>JAAZEK010000366.1 GCA_012512335.1 Clostridiales bacterium
TAGCATTCGCTCTATTCAGAACAGATCTTTGGCCTTCCGGGTAAGATCTTCCACCCATTAGCGCTACCAATTCTCCCGTATCTGTGTCCATGACAACTAAGGCAGATTCACTGGTTTCACCAGATTCCGGACTTTTGGGGAATAGGTCTTCCTGGGCATATAATTGCTCCACATATTCCTGCAACTCCTTGTCCATGGTAGTATAAATTCGATATCCACCTGTATAGAGATCGTCATGCCCAACATTAAGCAGGGAGGATGCTTCTTCCAACACCATATCCATAAAATAACCATGTATATAAGCTGGTTTTATGTCTTCGGCAAATGTAATCTTCTCATTCTTGGCTTCTTTGCCTTCTTGAGCGCTGAGGAAGCCGTTACTTACCATGATATCTATGGTCTGATCCTTTTTCTCCAAAGAACGCTCTTCATTGATAAAAGGAGAATTTCGATGGGGGTTATTGATGACACCGACTAATAAGGCACCTTCGGCAACGGTCAATTCACTTACGGTTTTTCCAAAATAGGTTTTAGATGCGGCTTCAATACCGTAAGCCCCTTCTGCAAAATAAATAACGTTAAGGTACATTTCCAATATTTGATCCTTGGAATACTTTTGCTCAAGTTGCCATGCAATAATAATTTCTTTAACCTTTCTGTCTACCTTTTGTTCCTGGGTAAAATATGTATTTCGCGCTAACTGCTGAGTAATGGTACTAGCTCCAGCTACAATATCTTTTGCTTTAATATTTTGAAGCAAAGAACCAAATATCCTTCGTATATCAAAGCCTGGGTGGGTTCGAAAACGCACGTCTTCCACAGCAATAAACGCATCTTGTACATGTTTAGGAATTTGGCTCAATGGAACGTAAATCCTATTCTCAATTCCATGGATACTGGAAATCAAATTATCCTGGTTATCATAGACTAGGGATGTTTGATTATAATTAAGGATGCTATCTGGATCCAGTTCTTCCAGTGATTCTAATATTGTAAACATATAAACCCCAACAGCTATAACCATAAGTGCACCAAGTATAGCGATGGTCGCTATAATTTTCTTCCAGATAGAACCGCCTTTCCTTTGCTCTTTGGCTTTCTTGTTTTTATTATTTTTATCCATTCTCTTTGGAGTAGAGTCTGACATTTATTTCACTTCCCTGTAATTTATCCAAACACTTAGCTTTATTAAATTAGTATCTATTTTAACGCTTTATGTGCAAAATAGCAATAAACCGCAACAAATAGCAATATAGTCTTTTCATCTCTTTCTATTTTACCCATTCATAGTCATACTAAACCGATGAGCTCAGCTACACATATTAGATCTTTTATCCATAGAAATACAGGCTTATAAGCTAAGTATCTAGTTACTGTTCATTGGGAAATCAAAATAATAAATATATTCCAGTCGCTGTTGCCATCACGAATCAATCTAGAGCTCATCTCCGCTGAAAATCCTACACCTTCCAAACTCACTTCGTTCAGACAATGAAAGGTGCTTAACGAACTTTCTGCTGACATTCGCTAAGATTAATAATCGTTCCTGCAAAGGCTCTTTTCATATGATTTATTATTTTGGCGTGAACAGTAACAGTATCTATAAGTATACATAATATACCTATTCGTTTTAGGTGGACTTTTACAGGTTTTTTCGTTATAATAAGACTAAAAGAAACATTATGTAAACTAACTACCAAAGATTCAGTTGTCGATGATCTATTAGTTAAATAACAGTACATGGTTAATTCGGATAAGAAAAAAGATAGTTATTAGATAAGAAAAAAGATATTTAGTAGATAAGCTCTTGCGGTAGAAACAGATATAGAAGACTTATATAAACAGATACAAAACAGTCAAGTAGAGAGCAATAAATTTTGTTGTGTCTATTATTATGTAATTACTAGGATTAGAGGTGTAAGCAACATGAAAAAGATTAACATAAAATATATAATTGGAGCATTAGTAATTATAGCAATCATCGTCCTGGCCATTTTGTGGAATCCTTCACCAAATCCACAAGAAATAAGCTATAATCAATTTTTAGAGTCTGTAGAAGTTGGTCTAGTGAAGAGGGTATACCTGGATAATTCGTCTGACCAGATACTTGGAGAATATAATGACGGTGGAGAATTTATCACTGACAACCCTCGAATAGATAGCCTGAAAGAATCTTTACTTATCCAGGATATTATTGTGGAAGAGAAAAATCGGGGAATACAAGGAGAGCAGCTTTTTAGCATGGTTCTAACCCTTAGTATGATTGGGGTACTGCTATTTTTTGCTAATCGAAATGCTTCCAAGCAAAAGCAGGGTATGGCAGGAAAAACATCATTTTCTGCTGTGCTACCTGAAAATGTTAATACAAAATTTAACGATGTAGCTGGTAATGATGAAGCTAAAGAGAGTGTACAGGAAATAGTAGACTTTATAAAAAACCCTGAGAAATATGCTCAATATGGAGCACGATTACCTAGAGGTGTAATATTCTATGGATCACCTGGAACAGGTAAAACCTTAATGGCTAAAGCAGTTGCAGGAGAATCTGAGGTACCCTTTATAGCAGTTTCAGGCTCGGATTTTGTACAGATGTATGTAGGAGTCGGAGCATCCCGTATACGTGACTTGTTTAAAAGAGCCAGAAGCTATGGTAAGTGCGTAATATTTATTGATGAAATAGATGCTTTGGGAAAGAAAAGAGATGGAGGACTTGAGGGTGGAGGAAATGATGAGCGAGACCAAACCCTAAATGCCTTGCTTTCGGAGATGTCTGGTTTTGGAGATAACGAAGGGATTGTAGTTATCGCTGCAACAAATAGAA
>JAAZEK010000367.1 GCA_012512335.1 Clostridiales bacterium
AAAAACAAGGCTAAGAGCTATGAAGGTAAGCTTCAATTTCTAACGAAAATTGCAGCTATCTTATTCATTGCAATTGCCATTTTACTATCACTATTACAATAGACTAGACATTACGGCAGTAGAAGGGGATTTAACTCATCTACTGCCGTATTTTTATATCTATATTCCACCTTGGTATTACTGAAATGTAATTAGATCCCTTGTTTTGCTATGGATGATATATTTTTATGTGATACTTATAAAGTCACGATTATTACTATACCTGGATAAGTTTGCTTAGTCATACTTATACCTATCTTGTTTAGTATTTCGACAAGGTGGTTAATATAGGATTGACATTATTTTTTGGGACATAGCTTGTAAATTGGAGGAATGAAATGAGTAAAAAAGAAACAAAAGAGAAACTATCGATTCAACAGAGGATAATTCAGTTATTATCCTCTGAGGATGCGATTCCCTTATATGAAGATCAATTGCTGGAGTATCTGGATTTACCCTCAGAGGAAGAAGGGGGTTTCCACGAAATACTAGAGCAAATGGTACAAGATGGTTTGCTAGCAAAAACGAAGAAAAAGAAATATGCTTTACCAGAAAGCCTTGGTTTTTTTGCTGGGAGATTACAGGGTAATGCGAAGGGCTTTGGCTTCTTCATCCCTGATAATAGGGAGCATGAGGATGTATTCCTATCTGCAGAAAACTTAAACGGTGCTTTGCACAATGACCGCATCCTAATTCGAGTTCATAAAAGTGATGGACGATCCCGTGAAGGTGAAGTAGTGCGAGTTTTGGAAAGGGCAAATAAAACTATAGTGGGAACCTTTGATAAGGAGCAAAATTTTGGCTTTGTAGTTCCTGATGATAAGCGGATCAATCAGGATGTCTTTATTCCAAAAGATGAATTAAATGGGGCGAAAAATGGATATAAGGTTGTAGTAGAAATAACAAGGTGGCCAAGTCAACGCCGAAATCCTGAAGGCAAAGTCGTTGAAGTACTGGGTCACAAGGATGATGTAGGCACCGATATTCTATCCATTATTAGGCAATTTGATTTACCAGAGGCGTTTCCAAAAGAGGTTATCCAAGCTGCAAAGGATACCCCCCAAAGTATTTCAGAGGAAGAAATCGCTAATAGGCGAGATTTACGTGATCTACGGGTTATCACTATGGACGGTGCTGATGCAAAGGACTTAGATGACGCTATATCTATCGAAAGAAAATCTAATGGGAATTTACTGTTAGGGGTTCATATTTCAGACGTAAGCTATTATGTAGAAAGAAAAGGTATTATTGACGAAGAGGCTTATGAACGAGGAACCAGTGTTTATCTGGTAGATCGGGTTATCCCTATGCTGCCTAAAGAGTTGTCCAATGGAATTTGTAGTCTGAACCCTAATGAAGACCGCCTGGCTTTTTCTGTTTTTATGGAGATAAACAACGACGGTAAAGTAGTCAATCATGATATAACAGAAAGTGTTATTAGGTCCAAGGAACGTATGGTATATGAGGATGTTACTAAAATTTTAGAAGACGATGACAAAGAGTTAATTGATCGTTATAAAGACTATGTGGATGATTTCCGTGATATGGAGACACTAGCTCAGATTCTGAGAGATAAGAGGATGCGAAGAGGTAGTATCGATTTTGATCTAGATGAGACCAAGATTGTATTGGACCTAAAAGGAAAGCCCATTGATGTAATGCCCTATGAACGTGGCGTTTCCAACCGAATAATTGAGGAGTTCATGCTAGTATGTAATGAAACAGTTGCTGAATTCATGACATGGAACGAGATACCCTTTGTATATAGAATCCACGAAGAACCTACTGTCGAGAAAATCTTGGAATTCAATGATTTTATTCACAATTTTGGCCACCACCTGAAAGGCATTGGTGGAAAAATACATCCCAAGACTCTACAAAATCTTCTGGAAAAAATTAAAGGAAGCAGAGAAGAGGCAATTATCAGTACTGTAATGTTGAGATCATTGCAAAAGGCCAAATACAGTAGCGAAAACCTGGGGCATTTTGGCTTGGCAGCTAAGGACTATTCTCACTTTACTGCTCCTATTAGAAGATATCCTGATTTGATAATCCATCGTATT
>JAAZEK010000368.1 GCA_012512335.1 Clostridiales bacterium
CAGCAAGATTTTCCCTTTGCCTATTAATAGTATACGCTCGGTAAGCGCTTCAATATCCTGCATATCATGAGTGGTGAGTATAACTGTAGTTCCCCTCCCCTTGTTCAGGGCTTTAATAAAGTTTCGCACAGCGATTTTAGATACCGCATCAAGACCTATTGTCGGCTCGTCCAAAAATAGAATCTTTGGGTTATGTAATAAAGAAGCTGCTATTTCGCAACGCATACGTTGACCAAGGGACAGCTGTCTTGCAGGAGTACGGACAATCTCACAGATATCAAGAAGCTCGATGAGTTCATTTAGGTTTTTTCTGAAGGAAGCGTCATCAACTCTATAAATATCCTTTATCAGCTCGAAGCTGTCAACTACAGGCACATCCCACCAGAGCTGACTTCGTTGTCCGAATACGACTCCTATCTCCTTTACATGGTTTATGCGATCCTTCCATGGAGTTCTTCCATTAATGGTACATTCACCACTATCTGGCGTTAGAATACCGCTCATGATTTTAATGGTACTGCTTTTACCAGCTCCGTTAGGACCAATATATCCTAACATTTCACCATCATTGATTCTAAATGAAACATCATTTAAAGCGTGTATATATGTATAGTCTTTCTTGAACAAGGTTTTTACTGCTTCGCCAAAACCTGCATTTCTTTTAGCGATTTTGAAGGTCTTATTGATACTCTTCAATTCTAACATTACACTCACCTCGCATAAGGTGTAGTATATCAGAAACAGCTAACCAAAACAATCATTTTTTTACCTCTGCTTCAAAACAATAGTTAAGTATTCCACGCAGATTTCCCTATGTGTAGATATTCAACTTCGACTTCTATTCATTACAACATCCCTAAAATCATAAATTTTCTACCAAAAGTCCTTCAATACCTTTTTTATTACATATATCATTTAGTTTGATATCGTTTGTGATAAAAAAGTCTACATTCATAATTATTCCTGTTGCTAGAATTATTGCATCAGGTGTCTTAATGCTATGTTATGCACGCAAACCCGCTGATATGTCTGCTATTTTATAATCAACGTCTATAATAGAAAGGTTCGGGTAATTTGCTAATAATAATTTATATCTATTCTCTAAAAAGATGTTATTCGCCTTTTTGGGTTTTACTAATATCTCCATATAAGATATTACCGACATAATGGCATTACAGTTTCCATCTTGTATATCTATAAACAGTTTTTCTAACTTTTTTGAATAACTCGGACTATCCTCAAAGTAATATATGAAGCAATTAGTATCTAATAATATACTCTTTCCATCGTTTATTCCCATGATTGTCTTTCCTCTTCTATATAGGTATTAACATCTGTCCCATGCCATAGCTCTTTGCCCAGACCTTTCATAGCTTTTGCAAAATTGTCAGGTTTCTCCATCAGTAAGATTTGACAGGTGACCTCGTCATATAACCAGATTATATCAGCACCTGGCCTTAGGTTGGCCTTTTTCAATATCTCTTTTGGGATTTTAATACTCATATCTTCATTAAGTCTGGATATAAAATTCATCAACAACACATCCTTCCTACTAATCATACCCTTGGTAAAATCATTATAACATATCCATGAAATAAACCAACTTCAACATCTCACGATCCTGTTGGCTTGTAATGCCTTATGCCAATTCTAGAATATAAGAAAATTATATCCTTGCCACCTCCCATGGAAAAGCCACTTTCAAACAGAGCATTGCAGAAATCGGAAAAGTTACGAATTGTTATCTAGCTCGCCTATCTCTTCTTTTGATTAATTTAGTGTTTTAGTTCCCATTCAGACCTGAATATAGAATGCAAATCACAATTCTTGTGTGTCTTAAGGGTTCTCATAGCTATTTTTTCATCACTGCCTATATCACCTATTAATAATTCACCGTAAGGATTATGTCTCTTACAATTGTTTATTACAGATATATCACTATAATTAGCATAACAATATACACATCCATTCTTGCAGGTGTTATATGACCCTATATCGATACTTTCATAACATCCACAGGAATCACGCTGGTTTTTGTCTCTTTTTATATCAAGGCTACATCCACAGATACTCTCTAAAAGATATTTATCTATGCAATTAGCTTGTTCTATACCACATTTGTGCAGGATTGAATTTTCACTACATGCTTTAACTATAATATTAAAGTCATTCGCTATAGATGAGAACATTTTACCAACCTCAATCATCTCATCCTCTCTGATTTCTCTCAAAATATTAGTTTTTAGTTTGGGATATAAATCAACAAAACTTATGGTGCACTGTCTTGTATACCCAGCTAGCATGCTGGAAAGCTTTGAAAACTGTTCCTTATGATATGCAAAGTCAAACTTATCGTTTAGTATAATTGGATCATAACGCCACAAAACCCTATCCTTTCCTATCTTTTCACTCAAGTCACAAAAGGTATTTATTATCTCTTCTTTATCCCTCAGTCTCATTTCTACAGATCTGTCATATGGGGTCAAAGTAAATTGAAAATAATACTTGTAGCCCAGCTCATCTATAAAATCAAGTTTGTCCAGCATATTTAGGGGATCCTTTGTCCAAAACACAATACATTCAACAATGTCGGGCGATAGTTCTATTTTGCTAATCTGAGCATGATTCATGGGATTTCGTGTTAACACAAAACCTGATTGTAAGCGGTTTACAAACCACTCAGAGTAATATGCTGGAATATCCGTTCTTCTTGAAACACTTAAAATCATAATGTCATGATAGCCTTTCCTCTTCTATATAAATATTACCATATGTGTCCTACTTAAAACAGGCTCAGTTGCATACTTTGTTCGGGAAAGTCATGCAGGTATTCGAAAATATTACTGATATTGCTCATTGTACTATAAATCTTACATTCATCATGAAATATATCCATCAAATGCCTGTGATTATCGCTTATAACCTCATAGGAATAACCGTACTTACGATGATACTTTTCTCTCATTCCTGGAAAGTGTTCATCTAGCTTTTGGTAAAAATATTCCCTATCTCCCTCCCGCAACGTTACTCCAATTCCAAAACAGATAATGCCCTTTACCTCCGCTTCAAAGCAGTAATTCAGTATTCCTCGCAGATTTTCCTCTGTATCGTTAATAAACGGTAGTAATGGAGTTAGCCAAACCACTGTGGGAATGTCGTTGTCGCGCAGAATCTTTAATGTTTCAAAACGTTCTTTCGTTGTAGAAACATTAGGCTCGAGAATTTTGCATAGATTCTCATCGTATGTAGTAAGAGTCATCTGTACAACTGATTTAGATTTCATATTTATGCTTTTCAGCAGATCAAGGTCACGTAATACACGATTTGATTTAGTTATTAATGTTATACCAAAACCGTATCTATCTATGATTTCGAGGCATTCACGCATCAACCCAAGCTGTTCTTCGCAATGCATATATGGATCGCACATAGATCCTGTGCCAATCATACATTTATTACGTTTTCTACGTAGAGCATCCTCCAGCAATGCGGGTGCATTTTGTTTAACCTGTATATCTTCAAAATCATGTTTAATCTGATAACAGACGGACCTACTGTCGCAGTAAATACAACCATGGGTACACCCACGATATATGTTCATTCCGTTTTTAGCGGAAAGTATTCCTTTAGCATCTACAAAGTGCATGATTATAACCTAATCTCAACCTCCCCACACCAAGTCAATTTTCACCAGTAATTTAAGTAACTACCGCTGTAATTTCGCTATTTAGATTACATACTAATATTATATCAGATTGTGATTGCTAGAACAAGTGTTCTTTTTAGGCTTTTCTCAATCTTTTCATAGCCTTTATGAGTTGTATTTTCACCAAGATCCACTTTTATGTAATTATTGACTGAGAGTTGCTATTGAGTTTTATATGTGCTACACTTACATATAATTCTAACGAAAGGGGCTAATTACTGTGTTGACAATGGTTTCCTACAATCCTAATAATAAAAATGTTAAGTCTGATTCCGATTTTTACATAATACAGGCTTTAGTCCTTTATGATTTTTTAAGGTGATGTAGCGCATCTACATACTTACTAAAACCATTAAGCGGCTAAGGTGAAGATAAACCTTAGCCGCTTTTAATTTTATCTAAGGGAGGAAGTTGTGATGGTAGATACAATCAAGACAGTAGGGGATTATTACGATACCGCTGTTGAATCAGAGTGGAGCCGTATTGAGGGAAAGCCTGAGTTTATCTTAACCTGTCGGTATATTGACCGTTATGTCAAGTCAGGAGATAGGATTCTTGATATCGGTAGCGGCCCGGGTAGATACTCGCTCTATCTTGCTGAAAAAGGCTGCGATGTTACGTTGTTGGATTTATCCTATGCCAATCTTGCTTTTGCAAAAGAACGCTCAAAAGAAAAAGGATTGGCGATAGAAGCTGTTTGTGGTGATGCATGTGTAGCAGACACATTAGTCAACGGGCAATTTGACCATGTACTTCTGATGGGACCTCTATATCATTTGCCGGAAGAAACCGACAGAATTAAAGCCGTAAACGCTGCACTTAACCTACTTTCATCTGGCGGTATGATATTCATATCCTTCATTTCCGCACACGCAGGAATGATATATTTAATGAAAAATGCTCCTGAAGTGTTGGCATCAACACCGAAAGAAACCGAATTTATGAACCTTGTCATCGATGATAAGCCTTTTTCGGGAACTGGCTTTACTGCAAACTATTTTGCTAGACAAAAAGATATTTTGCCGTTCATGGAAAAGTTCCCGCTTGATAAACTTCACCTATTCGGACAGGAAAGTTTGCTTGCTCCATGTGAACACAATATTATTTCACAACCTAAAGAAGTATATGAGCGCTGGCTTTATCTTGCTGAAGCGTTATGCGAACGAGATGAGTTCCTTAGTTGGTCAGAACATTTGATGTATGTTGGGAGGAAAAGGCAATGAAAACACTCGAAACAGAACGTCTAATATTGCGTAAGTTTACAGAGGACGCCTTTTCTGCCGTTCACAGTTATGCAAGCGTGTCGGAAAACACAACTTACATGGTATGGGGGCCGAACACAGAGGAACAAACGCGGGCTTTCATAAATATGGCAATATCTAAGGCTGATGAAAACCCCTGCTCCAATTACCAGTATGCCGCTGTACTTAAAGAAACTGGTGAACTGATTGGGGCGTGTAATCTTGCTCTAAGGCAGCTACTTTAGTGCATATCAGGTCAAATTCCACTTGCGTCAGCATTACTTATACGGTATAATATCGTATAAGATAGAATTGGGAGCTGATATTGTGCCAGAAAAACCGTATGTTCCACCATACAGTATCACAGATGCCATTATTCACTTAGTAGCAGAAATTAGTGAACAGGTTGGTATCGTTACGGTAAAAAATGAGAGTACTGTTAACCCATATTTGCGTCGAGATAATCAAATACGGACGATTCATTCTTCATTAGCTATTGAAAACAATTCCTTATCTCTTGAACAAGTGACAGATGTCATTAATGGAAAGCGTGTTCTTGGCACCCCAAATGAAATTCGAGAAGTTAAAAATGCATATGAGGCATACAATCATCTATTAACGTTTAATCCGTATAGTATTAATGATCTCCTAAAGGCGCATAAAGTTCTGATGATGGAATTAACGAATGAATCTGGCCGATTCCGTTCTGGTGGTGTTGATGTTTATGCTGGAGAAAAGTTGGTGCACATGGCACCTCCAGCGGATCTTGTGCCGAAACTGGTAAGCGACTTACTTCATTGGATAAAAAACACTGATACTCATCCACTTATTAAGAGTTGTATATTTCACTATGAGTTTGAATTCATACATCCTTTTTCAGATGGAAATGGACGTATGGGACGCATGTGGCAATCTTTGTTGCTTAGTTGTTGGAAATCGGTATTTACTTGGCTGCCAATAGAAACCTTAATTCGTGAGAGACAAAATGAATATTACGATGTTTTAGCTATTGCAGATAAAGCAGCAGATTCTACTGTTTTTATTGAATTCATGCTAAGCATAATACGTGATGCATTAAGTGAGCTAATTCAAACCGAACAAGTGCGCGATCAAGTAACCGAACAAGTTGAACGATTGATGATGGTTCTTGGGAATGATACACTTTCAGCAAAAGAGCTTTTAGAACGACTTGGTCTCAAACATCGTCCTACATTTAGCAAAAATTATTTGCACCCTGCTTTAGAACTTGGATTAATCGAAATGACTGTGCCAGATAAGCCGAACAGCAGTAAACAGAGGTATCGAGCTATCAAGTCCTTTGTTAGGGAAAAGTGTCACTAATCGTGCCAGCCAGTCAAGAGCTTCTGACGAGCTTATAAAGTATCTTAAGGTGCATCTAATGAAATATTGAAGTATGCAGATGATAACGACTTTAAAATTTACTGTCCTGTGTGAAGATGTAGCTTTACTTGAAAATCTTAGATGAG
>JAAZEK010000369.1 GCA_012512335.1 Clostridiales bacterium
AGTGCCTTATGTAGCATCGGGCCTTTTCTAGCTCAACCGATATTTGCTCAAGCAGCCATGGGAACACCATTAAAATCTAAAGCTTTTTCAAGATTGCTATTTACTCAGCGTTTTTTGTTTCTTTCTTATGTAATTCTAATACCTTTGATTTATAAACATCTTTCTAGTTTATCAGTAGTGATATTTCTCCTTATTTGGGGTATTTATAATATTTTCGTTGGTAGCTATTCCCCCTTTTACATGAGTGTGTTGGCTAAAGTAATACCTGGGAACCAACGTGGACGATTGCAGGGTTATGCTACAGCTGCTGGAAATATTTTGGCCTTAGGTTCAGCTTTTCTGGTAGGGGTATTTCTAAAAAAGTTTAGCTTTCCATACAACTATGCATGGATTTTTGGTACTGGGGCATTTTTGCTTATACTGAATGCATGGGGATTTGCTCTTATAGTGGAGAATCCTGACCAAACAGAGAAGAAAGCAATTAACTATTTTAAATATATCAGAGAGATTCCACATGCTTTGAAAACTAATAAAACTTATGCAACTGCTATCTTGGGTAATAGCTTTCATGTCATTGCCAACGTAGCTTTATCATTTTATACACTTAATGCTATACGGAATTTTGAAATTGGTGCTGAACAAATTGCTCTGTTTGCAGGTATTGGTGTTTTGGTAAATATATTCGGCAGTGCGATATTTGGAGTTATAGGGGACAAAGTCGGTCACAGATATGTACTTATGATAACAGCTACATTAAGCATTTTGGCACCTGTTCTGGTTTTGAGTATACATAGTCTAACTACGATTTATATCAGCTTTGCTTTGTCCAGCCTCGCAGCAGGAGGGTATTCACTTAGCGGAGGAGTGAATATCATAAATCATAGCCCTGAAAACCAGGTACCTTTATATGTAAGCATGGATACAATGCTTACTTTTATAGCATCTTCTGTAGTTACACTAATAGCAGGTGCGCTAATAGATATTTTTTCTTTTACTCCCTTGTTCGTATTTGCAGCTGCTAGTGGTCTAGTTAGCCTGTTGATTTTTCACAGCTCAGACCGTGGAAAGGATGTAATGCGCCTACAGCGCTAAATTACTACAGCGCTAAACGTATACATCTATACATATCTACAGTGCTAAACGTATACAGTGATACATGCCTACAGTACAAAATATCTACAGTGAAAAGAACAGTATCAATATGGATTATATTAATACTGTTCTTTTTTGTTAATTATTTAGTTTTTTCTTTCAGGTCTACTCTGTATTCTTTGTTCTGATTCTACTGTAAATAATCGTTAGATTGTCATTTCATTTTATATATAATATAGATTTTTTAGAGGAAGCTTGTCCATTTTTCTTCTAGATTGGGGTCAGATAGAGTATTCATAATATATTCAGCGTATTCAGCTCCATTGGCTCCATCGTCACGACCTGTGAGAGCGATCTTTTTTTCGAATTGCCCACAGATATCTAAGGCCATTTGTAGGTTTTTAGCTTTTTCCTGGTAACCAATATGATCTAGAAGCATGCTAGCACCACGTATGATACTGCTTGGATCAGCGTATTGTGCACGGCCTTCGTCTACCATTCTTGGAGCAGAGCCATGAATCGCCTCAAACATTGCATATTGTTTGCCTATATTGGCACTGCCTGCAGTACCTACTCCACCTTGGAACTCAGCAGCTTCGTCGGTAAGTATATCTCCGTAAAGATTGGGAAGTACCATCACCTTAAACTGAGTACGTCTCTTCTCATCGACTAATTTAGCGGTCATAATATCTATGTACCAATCGTCCCATTCTACATCAGGGTATTCCTCGGCTACTTGACGGGCAACATCAAGGAATTTTCCATCTGTGGCTTTTACCACATTTGCCTTTGTAACTACTGTAACCTTGTTGATCTTATTCTTACTAGCATAATCAAAGGCTGCTTTTATTATACGATAAGAGCCTTCCTGAGTGGTAACGGTAAAGTCTAAAGCTAAATCATCATTTACATGTATTCCATCGCTACCTAGTGCATAAGCACCTTCTGTATTCTCACGATAGAAGGTCCAGTCAATACCCTGTTCAGGTACCTTTACAGGTCTTACATTGGCAAATAGATCAAGCTCTTTGCGCATAGCAACATTGGCACTTTCTATGTTAGGCCAGGGATCGCCAGCTCTTGGAGTTGTGGTAGGACCTTTCAATATGACATGGCACTGTTTTAATTCTTCCAGCACATCGTCAGGTATAGCTTTTCTTTGATCTGCGCGGTTTTCGATGGTAAGTCCTTCAATTACACGGAAGGTAACCTTGCCATTTTTAACTTCATCTTGAAGTAGAAACTCCAATATTTTTTGCGCTTCTGCTGTGATGAATGGACCGATGCCATCACCACCTACTATGCCTATTACAATCTTATCTAATTTTTTGTAATCAACAAAGTCCTTGGTTTCATTCATCTTCTCGATTCGGGAAAATTGATCTTTCAGCAACTTCTCTAAATGGGTTTTGGCTCTTTCTATCATTTCTTTTTGATTCATAAATTCAACCTCCGATAATAAAATTGTATATATTAAAGTTTTTTACTTTCCTATACTTCTTACATAATTTCTAGAGTTTATTATATAGCATGGCTTAACATTTTACAAACACTGTCTGAGCCATGTTAATGCATCTAGAACGAATTCATCAAGAGGAATAATGCAACAAGTGAAAGAATACAGCCAGGGGAATGAAGATACAAGAGTAATAAAGATGCAAGCTAAAGGGACTGTAACACTTGAATTTGGTGTTCAGTCCCTTTAGCTGTTAGATATTCGTGATTAACTTGGATTTACCCTACGTCAATACGCCCACTTCTATAAGTTGCGCGTTCACTCTTATTAAATTCATGTGGAGTTGAGTCTCCATCTGAATCCCAGATGTTTTGCTAGGGGCAAAACGAGTTCACTGGGCTTGGTACATTCCTTTTTTCTGCATGTAGTTGAAGATACCCTCACCATGCTGCTGTTCTTCCTTTTGAATATGGTTTAGGGCTTGTCGAGCATTGGTATCAGTGAACTCAAATATCGCAGTGTCATAGGTATCAGAAACATACTTCTCGGTCATCAGTAAATCAGTACACATATCAGCATCCTGGACACTTTTCATGCCCGCTTGTTGTCCCGCTTGCTGCTGTTGATTTTGTTGCTGGTTTTGCTGTTGCTGTTGCTGATTTTGTTGTTGGCTTTGTTGCATATTTGGTACTTGACCACTTAGCATCTGGTTGACTGTATCTAGATGCTGTTGCTCTTGCTGAGCATAGGTTTGAAGCATTTGCTTTAGCTCAGGACATTGAGTTTGACTCGCATAGTTATTGTACTTTTTGATGCAAATTTCCTCATGCTTTTTCTGGTCTTCTAGAAGCAATCTTTCCTTTTGTGTCAAATTTAAATTCATTTCATTACACCTCCATCAGTAGTTTGCTTGGAAGAGGGCGAAAATATTCCCATTTTATAAATTATAAATTATTTGCTTCTAAAGATAATTAGAGTTACTGTGCATAGATTGTTACTGTTCACTGGGAAGTAAGATAATAA
>JAAZEK010000370.1 GCA_012512335.1 Clostridiales bacterium
ATGCTTAATTCTGGATCTAATTTATCGTGGGGATTTTCTGATGTCAGCTGGTTTTCTTTGAAGAAATATGGCCTCTCCAGCTTGCCGATATCATGATAGTAAGCTCCTACCCGAGCTAATAGGCCATTTGCACCAATAGCTTCTGCAGCACTTTCCGCCAAGTTGGCTACGATAATGCTGTGATGGTAGGTTCCTGGGGTTTCCATCAAAAGGCGCTTCAAAATAGGTTGATTTGGGTTTCCCAGCTCTACTAATTTAATGGGCGTTACTACGTGAAAGAGATTTTCCCATACAGGAAGTGTGCCAATCGTCAAAATAGCAGCTAATATCCCGCCTAATGAGCCCCATAAAGAACTATAAATTGAATTTACCCAGTCTCCTTGAATAAGCATCTCATAGGCAAACACAGTTAAAAAATTGCCTGCTGCAATCCCCATACCGGTCCATACCAGTGTTGAACGCTGTTGGACAGATTTAAGCATACCGATTCCTACAATTCCGCCAACCAAGGTCATAACAGCAGGAGACATCTGCATACCAGATACCAACCCTGCTAACATGCCCATAACTATGTTCATCGCAAGCCCTACCTTTGCGTTTATTAAAACCGCCAGCAGGATGCCTGTCATTGCTGAAGGCATTAAATATGGGTTAAAAATAGCAGCAACATAGGATAAACCAGTCACTAAACATAATATTGCTCCAATTAACAAAATACGAAGTGGTCTATGTAGCAGCTTTTTTTCAAAATTAACAAGATATATAATAGCAAAGCCCATTGCAACAAATACGGATAGAGCAACCCCTAACACTAACGGAATATCTACCATTTGATCCTGTATCAAGCCCAATTCACTTAGCATCTCTATTTGATGCTCCGTAACTGGTTGTCCAGCCTGCACAATGAATTGACCTTTCTTAAAGACTACCTTCTCTATGGTTTCCGCTGCCTTTTGCTTCTCGATTAAGGTTTTGTCTGGGTCATATAGAAGATTGGCTTTTAGTCTAGGAACACCGATATTGCTGCCTAAGAGCTTTAATTCATTTGATATGCCTTTTTCTTGAATGCTATCTCGTAGATTTGCCTTAAACTCAGCTATCTGTTCTTGTTTAATGCCTGTCTCCATCATTTTTTCCAAGCTATCTGTAAGGTATTGCTTTAATTGGTTTAAGTCTCTTTGTTCTGCCAAAATAATGGTTTGAATGTCGTCTGCGGAAAGCTGTATGGGTAATAGAGCTTGCATATCCCTGATGAAAGCACTGTCATATAACTGATTGTAATCTGGTTCAGAGTTGATATCATTTTGAGGTTCTTCTGGTGAATTAGTCGTATCCGCTGATTCAGCACCACTGCTAGATGCTGGCTCTACTGTCTCACCTTCAGGTGAGGAGCTCGCTTCTGATTCTTGCTGTCCCTGCTCTTTTTCATGCTGTTCTTGAAGCTGTCTTTGCTCCTCTTCCCATTGAGCAAGCTTTTCTGCAGACTTGCCTCGCACAGTTTCAATTCCTAAAAAAACTTCTTCTGTTTCTTCTACCACTGCCTCAGTTATAGTATGATTAAGGGTATAAATATCATTAACCTGATTCCTTGCCTGCTCAATTCGAGCCTCCGTAGCATGGATATCCTCTACATCCCTAGGGGCAGCTATAGGTTCGCTTGGAATGTCACCAGCTTTCAATTCGTATCGCTCAGGAGAGACGGCAGTCAGTACTAAAGTAAATAGGATAGCAAAAACAGCAAGGGCTATTACACTATCAGCAAAATAGGGGTGAAATAAAAACCGGAATGCTTGATAGGGTTTGTCTCTTTTTGTAGCTGCTTGCATCATTAAATTAGCTCCTCTCGCCTTACTCACATCCTGGGTATCTTCACTTAATCCTCGTCATGTTGTTTTTCTTCTCTACGACGTTTGTTTTCATTTTTCTTTTCATAATGTCCATAAGCTTCTATAATACGCATAACTAGTTGGTGGCGTACAACATCTCTATGGGTTAGATAAACAAAATCCAAACCCTTTACCCCTTTTAGCACTTGACTGGCTTCCACAAGGCCAGAACTCTTACCCTTGGGAAGGTCAATCTGGGTAATGTCTCCAGTGATAATAACTTGGGAACCCTTGCCCATTCGAGTTAAGAACATTTTCATTTGCTCAGAAGTAGTGTTTTGAGCTTCATCTAGTATAATAAAGGAGTCATCCAGGGTACGGCCCCTCATATAAGCAAGGGGAGCCACTTCAATAACACCGCGCTCAATAAGTTTCAGGTAGGTTTCAGAACCCATTAGGTCGTATAAAGCATCGTACAAAGGACGTAGGTAGGGATCCACCTTATTTTGGAGATCACCAGGAAGAAAACCTAGCTTTTCACCAGCCTCTACTGCAGGCCTGGTTAGCACAATTCGGCTTACCCGCTTATTTCTGTACGCAGTTACTGCCATAGCCATGGCTAGATAGGTTTTACCCGTACCAGCTGGGCCAATTCCAAATACAATATCATTTTTACTAATAGCTGTAACATAACGCTTTTGACCAAGGGTTTTGCATCGAACAGGCTTCCCCTTATGATTGACACATACCACATCAGACATCAGCTCGTTAATGACATCTTCCTGACCAGAACGGGCCAACTGAATAGCATAAGAAATTCGAGAAATATCAAGAGTTTCCCTATTACGAATCATATCGAGGAGCTTATATACCACATTAGAAGCCAGATTTACACTGGCTTCTTCACCAGTAATTTCTAGTTGAGTTTCCCGGGCAATAATTTGAACCTGAGTCTCCTCCTCTAAGAATTTTATGTTCTGATCGAAATTACCAAACAATGCCATTAAAATTTCAATGCTTTCTATGTCTATTACACGTTCTGTCAACATTTTGCTCAAACGCAGGTGCCTCCTATTGTCTTTCAATGATTTGCTGCATAGCAATATTTTCTAAGCATTCTAAGTATATCACAGCAATTGCCTTATCTCCTTCTATAATATCGTATTTCAATCTTTTGTCAATAATTTTCGCCCCCACAGGAACCATTTCCCTCACACTCTGGTCTGCTATCTCTTCTAGTTCCTTTTTAGTAGCCTGCAAATTTTCACCCCAATGAATTTCTTCTACCTCATAGTAGGTTTCTTGAATAAAGACACCATCCTTGTGCACAAGTAAATCATAGTCTCCAAAGGGGATCTCATCTTTGCTATATGGAACCTTAAACTGGTTCCACCCAATATACTTAATCTCCGCCATGCGCCCTGTTCTTTTTCGGTATGGTTCCTTGAATGACAATTCTATCTCTTCCTCGTACCAAGTTCGGGCCATGATCTGTCCCATGGAATGAACATATCTCACTCCAATTGTGTCGGGATGATCGATAATACCACTAACTAGTAACTGGCCTCTCTTAACCGTCTGCCTTTCCTCAACAACAGCCTGACCATCCAAAACAATGATATTATCAATAATACCGTCCTTGGAAGCTACCAAGTTGCTCGGAGTTTCCCTATCTACTTTTTCAGGTGGCAGAACTGATTCCTTAACTCGCAAAATAGCCTTGCTTCCACGAATTTCTAGGCTAGCCCAAGAAAGCTTTGGCATATTGATGATCAGTTGATTCTCAATTAGCATTGTATCTATAGAAGACTTAGGTACCCCAGGCCTTACACCCATAGCCTCCATATCTGATATAATTTTTGATGGATCTATATTCTCCGTCCCTTGAACCTCTACATTCCATATGAACATTGAAAGGCCATACAAGATAATCACAAAGGCTAGTAGGCCTATAGCCAACATTTTTCTATGCCTGTAACGAAATAGTAGGAAGGGAAGGCCCCGTTTTTGTACTATACGGATTCTACAACGTATTTTATGGCTTATACCGTGTAATTGACGAAAGCCTCGGATGCTAATCTTAGCTGTAAGTGTGGTGTAATTTTGGCGTTTAATACCCCATAGATAGATTCCATTGGTAATAGTCAAGTTAATAAACTTCTCCAGCGAAACCCCTTCCACACGAATAACTACGTATCCTACAATATAATTCCATAGAATATAAAAAAACATAATTTTCTCCCCTTACTTAAGGCGATCCACTAAATGAATTCAATCATTTTTATGTCACCTGTTATCATAATGTCATCAGCTGCTATATTTCTCAGCTCCATTTCTTTTCCCTGCACTCGGATTACTCCAATAGATGAGTTCACACGTATCCTCTGGGGTATATATTCTATGACACCCTTATGATTTTCAACTAACATTTGATTACTTCCAATCATGATTATCTTAGGGAGATTTAGTGTTATGTCTTTAGGTAACTCAAAAAAATCAGAAACCGTGGATTTCATGTTCTCCAGTTTTTTTCTGCCCATGTATTCACCTCCATTATTAAATGATATGCATCAAAGGTATTAGCTAGAAGTGAGGAGGCTTTCCATTTCAGACAGCAAAAAAACCGGAACATTTTCAGCTCCGGTCTTTTCTTAAATCACTATATGTTCAATGTTCAAATTAATGTCTTCTAGATTTAGGAGACCCCAGCACCTCTGAGAGAATTATCCCGTTTACGAAAGCATCAGGGGATAAATCTAGCTTATGGCGCCTTTGTGATTGTTCCTTTCTAATAGCATATGATGACTCGTCGGCCTGATTAGTTGGGCTCAATGTAGATGCAACTGGAGATAAGTTGCTTGTAGCTATCTGCCATTGAGCTTCCTGATCATTAGAAATCAGCTCATCATTTTGCTCATTATGAGAAACAGTGTAGGGCTCCTCTGATAATGATGTATTTATAATGGGAGGCTGGTTGCCTGACAAGTTAAAACCTTTGCCAGGAAAGTCTCCCTGGCCTGGAATCTTCCTATTCGGCTGATTAGTTTTTTGTTGCGCTTCACGCATGGATTTAACTATATTGCTAATGACGCTAGCAACAATTATAAGAATAATAAGCTCCAATTATAGCCCTCCCTTCCATGTATTCCTGATTTTTCCCTACTTCTATACGCCCACTTCTATAAATGGCCCGTTCACTTACCATCGCTCTCTGAAGTATCTGAACCACCCATTTTTGAGATTGAGTCTCGCATTTGTGTGTCTGCAACTACATTACGCATATTGTAGTAGTCCATAACTCCAAGCTTACCTTCTCTTAAAGCAGCTGCCATAGCCTTAGGAACTTCCGCCTCTGCTTCAACAACCTTTGCTCTCATTGCCTGAATAGAAGCTTTATTTTCTTGTTCTGCGGCAACCGCCATGGCTCTTCTTTCCTCTGCTCTAGCCTGAGAAACTCTCTTGTCAGCTTCTGCCTGATCGGTTTGAAGCTGAGCACCAATATTTCTGCCTACATCTACATCGGCTATGTCAATGGATAGAATTTCAAAGGCAGTACCCGAATGTAAACTCTTGTTTAGGACAGTTTTAGAAATACTGTCCGGGTTTTCCAACACAAGCTTATGACTGGCAGAGGAACCTACTGTAGTTACTATACCTTCCCCTACACGGGCTAAGATGGTTTCTTCCCCAGCACCTCCAACCAAACGATCAATATTAGCTCGAACAGTTACTCGTGCTTTTGCTATTACCTCAATTCCATCCTTAGCCATTGCAGATACTTTAGGGGTTTCCAATACTTTCGGATTAACACTCATCTGTACAGCCTGCAGTACGTCTCGTCCTGCCAAGTCAATTGCTGCTGCTCTTTCAAATTCCAACGGAATATTAGCTCTTTGAGCAGCAATCAGGGCATTGACAACCCTGTCAACATTACCACCTGCTAGGTGATGAGCTTCTAACATATCAACGCTGACAGTTAAACCTGCTTTGGTAGCCTTAATAAGTGGATTAACGATTCTGTTGGGGACCACTCGGCGCAAACGCATACCGATTAGATTGAAAATTCCAATTTTAACACCTGCAGCTAAAGCAGATATCCAAAGTCCCAATGGTACAAAGGTAAGTATTACCGCTAGGATAATAATGGCAACAATGATTATTCCCAGTATTAGGTATATAGCCTCAAAACCTCCGGGATTTGCTTGTGCCAATAACGGTAGCATAGTTTGTAGCATGTTTCTTTCACTCCTTATACATTTTTTTAATAATAACAGCCTATGGCTGATTATTCACTATTTGCTGTTACAACAATTCTCGTTCCTTGAACATCAACAACCTGTATTTTAGTCCCAGCTGGCAGATAGCTGCCTTCCGAAATAGCATCCAAGCGTTTAGCATCTATAGAAATAATGCCTGTAGGCCTTAATGGGGTTATGGTTTCCCCTGCCTTCCCCAATAATTCAGAGGTTGAGCTGTCGGGTAAATTTACATAACCCTTATCAACGGTTTCTGATTCGTGCAAAACTAAACGTTTAAACAGCCTGGGCCCGCCAAATAGCTTATATAGGATTGGGATAAGTATTGCAGTGGCGGCAATTGCGATTCCCAAGATTAGGATTCCCTGTCCTATGGTGGGTGCTGCAAAAACTATGCCAACTAAAATCATAGCAATGCCAGATACCCCAAATACGCCAAAACCTGGTATGAAAATTTCTATAACAAGAAAGATAAGCCCTAAGGCAAACAGGATAACCGACCACCACTCTGTATTTCCGGCTAAAAACGCACCACCAAAATACAAGGCAAAGCCAATAATGCTAATGATTCCAGGTAATCCAAAGCCAGGTACAAAAACCTCTATAACCATGGCAAAAAATGCGATGATGAGAAGAATGGAGGCAACCTCACTACGTGTTAGAAATTGGGCTATTTGGTAGAGGGATCCAGGCTCTACCTCAAGTAACTGAGCCTCCTGCCAGCTCATAAATTCTAAAACACCTGCTATATCTGGCAGTACACCATCAATGAAATTAAGCTGACTGGCTTCCTCAGCTGTAATATTAACAAGCTTTCCCCTAGGGAAGCCGGGAACATCAAGGTCCTTATCCGCCATACCTGATGCAATAAGGCTATCCCGTCCCCTTGCTTCAGCTGTAGAACGAAATTCCCCACTGACATAGGCAACTGCCTTTTCACTGTAGGGAATAGGCTCAGCGGCACCCATATGGCTGCCTGGGGCCATAATTATAGTATCTGCAGAAATGGTAATTAGCGCACCTGCTGAAGTAGCACGATCACCTACAAAGACCACAATAGGAACTTCCGAAGCTATCATGGCATCCCGCATTTCAAGGGCAGAATCCACTCGTCCACCTAGGGTAGATATATCAATTATTATTCCCTTTGCCTCAGATAAATTGGCTAATTCAATCTGTTCTACCAGGTATGCAGACATGGCAGGTGTAATTTCATCCTTCAGAGAAATTACATAAACCTGGTCACCGCTTGCTGCCTGCGTGTTTCCAGTTATTAATGTAAAAGCTATTAAAAATATAAATATATATACATAGAAACGTTTACGTATTGCCTACACCGCCTTTTTTAATCCTCTCTATCATCTTTATTCGCCATAGCCTTATAAATTCCTTCCCTTTTTTGGATTTTGTGCACGATTTGTGCAATCACCCTTTTGTGGTCCGATACTAAAGAAGGTTTAACCTCGTGGTTCTTCAGACCGATTTGCTCAGACACATATATACGATCTATTCTTTCCTCAGCTGTGGCACCCCAATTGGAGAAGGTATATAAATCGCTTTTGTTAAGAGCTACAGCGCTATCTACCATGATAGAGTCCAGCATATCCATTTCCTCGCCATCAGGATTATTGTTAAAGTCGCCTAAAATTAAAATATTGCCTTCTCTTTTAGATAACCGCTCATTGATGTATTGAATCTGCAAATTTCTTTCTAGCTTGTTTAAGCCAAGATGGGTTACAAATACATAGTAAGGAATACCGTCTACATCCACCTCAGCTTCTATCAAGCCCCGAGGCTCCAGCATTTTCTTGGGAAGCTTGTGGTTTTGCGCGCTGATAATGGGAAATTTACTTAATAAAGCATTTCCGTATTGAACCCCTAGAATATTTATATTGCCTTCATAATAGTAATGATACCCCAAGGCTTCTGCTATTAATCTTGCTTGATCCTGATAGTTAGAGCGGGGCATATTATGCTCTACTTCTTGTAAGCCTATTAGCTGTGCGTCTGTTTCCTTAATTTCATCAATTATCTGTTCTAAGGCGACATTGCCTTCTTGATCAATGGCACTGTGCATGTTGAATGTTAAGAGAGTAAGTATCTGTTCTTCTGGTTCTACTTTTAAAGTTTCCTTATCAGCTTGCATGGGGATGGAAGCCAGCATGACAACCGCCCCTGACCTTTGGTTATTTTCTCCATGGACAGAAGTATCTCGATTGACACCTACTAGCAATAGTATACAAAAGCTTAAGATTACCACTAATCCCCTCTGCTTCATAAATACCCCCAAATATATTATGTTAACTACATTATATAACAAAAAACCCGATATTGCTATCGGGTTTTGTTTGTCTTAAATTAAAACTTCAGTTAAGTTAGTTAGTTGGTTGAGCAGCTTGTATAAAACTTCCCATATCTTTATTTTTCTGTTGCATTTGCTGAGGAAGGCTTAAAACTTTCTCTTACGAGCAGCCTCCGACTTTTTCTTTCTTTTAACACTGGGTTTTTCATAGTGCTCACGTTTGCGCACCTCTGCTAATACGCCTGACTTGGAACATTTTCTTTTAAACCGTTTCAAAGCGCTTTCTAGAGATTCATTTTCCCCTATTTTGATTTCGGACATCTTGCTTTCCCTCCCTCCGCTAGTACAGTTACCCAAGTATATATGGGTTGTTGAACTGTGGGAAATTTATAGAAGCCTATAATATTGTATATTATACCGCAGTAGATTTCAACCTGTCAACTACAGGATTTCTAAAATAGATAGATACCCTGTGTTTGATACTCCTTATACTTCCTCCGAGTAATTATTTACTTTATCTCAAAACTTTGAGAACTCTCAAAAGTTTTACCAGACTCCAGTGTTCTCATTCCTTCCTTTTCAGCAAGGTCATTTGAGGATGA
This sequence comes from Clostridiales bacterium, assembly GCA_012512335.1. Classification (GTDB taxonomy): domain Bacteria; phylum Bacillota; class Clostridia; order Caldicoprobacterales; family DTU083; genus UBA5454. The sequence goes on from JAAZEK010000370.1 coordinate 8,987, forward strand.
ACCCCTCATAGGAAGTGTACCGTGCCAAGGTTGCACACAAACAAATTCCTCAGGCTCTTCTGAAGACCAAATGCTGAGTGTAGGATGTTCTCCAAAGTTGATTTTCACCGATTTCTGATTCTTGTCACTCTTTATTGTTACTGAGTCTGATTCCAGACCATGTAGAATGATTGGACCAGGAGTAAGCTTTTCAAAGGATAAGGGCCAAATATTGCTGTCTTCTAAAAATACCAGCTCGGTAGGAAGACGTTCGGCAGTTTCATATGAATAATCATTGTATTTAATATTCTCTTTTTTATCGAATTCAAAGTAATAATCGGACATTTCAAGCTTTCTTTCTATAGGACAAGTAAAACCTACATGTTGACCTAGGGAAAAATACATAAGCTTTTCGTCTTTATTTATAACCTGGCATGTGATTGTAAGCTTGCTTTCTTCTAATTTATAAATAATATTGAATTCAAACTTAAATGGATAAAGTGCTAATGATTCTTCAGTATCTGTTATTTGGAAGCTTATACTATCCATCGCCTCATGGGTTACTTTAAATAATGTATCTTTGGCAAAACCATGGGTAGGCATTTTGTATATTTGCCCTTGATATGTAACCTCATCGTTTTCAGTAAAGCCCATTATCGGGAAAAGGAATTCCGCCTGGGGACGGTAGATATCGGAACCCTGCCAAATATATTCCGTATTGTCAGCTAGATTCTTCATGCTCGTAAGCTCCGCACCCTTTTGCTTAATCTGTACTAAAACTTTTTCGTTTTGTATTGTATAAATCATAATTATCCCCTTTCTATAGGTAACTTTGTAGATTTCCATTATAATGAAATCCTAGTATGTTGTCAATTAACGTATTTTCCCGGTGTGTTCATTATTTCACACCTTTCCGCATTCTTACAGGCTTAACTAAGAAGGAAATCGAACAAATTAGAAAAGAAATGCTTCAATAAATATGACATAAACGTATGCAGAACAGTTCTCCTTTAAGTATTCCACTTTAGCGGAAATTAGTTAAATATCTTCTGTGCCATAAAAGGGAGCTAATTGACATCATAGCTTAATAATGTTATAATTCAGCTATCAAAAAGATGATTGGAGGAATGAAAATGAACATTAAGTCATCTGCCGAACTGCGAAATAATTATCGTAAGGTTGCTGACTTTTGCATTAAAAGCAATGAGCCAGTTTTTCTCACCAATAATGGTGAAGGTGAATTGGTTGTTATGTCAATTGAAGCATATAATAAGCAGCAACAAAGCTTGAAGATTCAAAAGGATCTCTTGCGAATAGAAACTGAAAAAGCTACCGGTCATGCGAGCTATTCGCCTGCATCTGAGGTTTTAGGTGAAATGCGTAAAATCATCGAAAGTGCCAGGGTGGCAAATCGTGAGTGAAATTGAGAAGATGTATTATGTGGATGTAAATGATTCCGCAAAGTTGATGATGCTTGAACATATCACTTTTTTATCTCAGGTAAACGTTACAGCTGCCGAAAAGCTATATGAGGACTTTGAAAAAGCGTTTGATTCACTTTCTAAGTTTCCACATAGATGCCCTGTGTTTGATACTCCCTATACTTCCTCCGAATATCGACGCTTGGTCATTGACAGGTATGTCTTACTTTTTACTATTGACAATCAAAAAAATATAGTACATGTCGAATATATATGGGATTCGAGGCAAGGCAATACTTTGTTGTAATTAGAATATATTAAGATGCCTTGAGTAATAGAAAAGGACTCAGTGACACATTATATTGAATCATGCTTAAGATACGTATTGGGCATTAGAAATGATATCGGTAAAGATGAATTGGTACGAATTGCGGACCAAATATCTTTCTATAAGGTTTCCTTTTTCCAGAACTAATATTTTTTCGGCTATTCTGGCTGCTCCTATTCTATGTGTTACGATAATAGATAGCTTTCCTCTGGAGTACTCGTAAAATTGCTGATAGAGTTCACTCTCTCGCAAAGGATCAATGGCACTAGTAGGTTCGTCCAGTAGGTATGAAATGCGTTGATATTATCAAAAAAAATTTGCATACTCACAGTATATAGAATACTAGAATTACCAAAATTTGTTTTGGATGTGCATAATGACATAAAAAAAGCAGCAAGTTAATGCTGCACAATTTCAAGACTTTGTCTGATTATATTCCTATCTGACTTCTCATCCAAAATTATTTTCAAAGGCCCTTCCACCTAAAATGTGGTAATGCAGATGTGCAACTGCCTGGCCTGAGTCCTTACCACAGTTTACTATGACCCTATAACCAGAATCCTTTATACCCATAATCTCCGCTACCTTTGATATAGACAAACTTAGATGTGCCATATCATCTCCATGCTGTGAATCCAAGTCATTTAAAGATGCCACATGGGTTTTTGGAATGAGTAAAATGTGTACAGGAGCCTTTGGCTCAACATCGTGAAATGCCAATACCTGATCGTCCTCATATACTATTTTAGATGGGATTTCTCGATTAATAATTCTGCAAAATAAACAATTATCCATTGATTATACCTCCTACTAGTCCATTTTTACCTACTTCCTTTATTAAAATCGGAAGTAGCATTCCTTCAAGCTGCTGGCCTTCGTCTGGTACAGCAACTCGTATATACTCATCTGTGTATCCTTCATAATAGCCATCCCATTCGGGATGCTCCTCTTCAAACAAAACCTCCACCTGTTTACCGATAAAACCTTCCATGAAGCTTTGTTCCAGCCTATTACCTAAAGCAATCAATTCCCTGCTACGCTTTTCCTTAATTATAGATGATACTTGATTTTCATAGGATGCAGCTGGTGTTCCTTTTCTAGGTGAATAGGGGAACACATGAATTTTACTAAAGGCTATATCTTCTACAAACTTAAGTGTTTGTGCAAACTCATCATCGGTCTCACCTGGGAAACCTACCATAACATCTGTAGTTATAGCTACATTGGGAATTGCACTTCGTAATCCATTAACTATTTCCCTAAATTCGTCTGTAGTATATCTTCTATGCATGCGCTTTAGTGTGGCATCACAACCACTTTGCATAGAGATATGATAATGTCTACATACCTTATTCATGTCCTTAATCACAGAAACGAATTCCTTGCTAAGCAAATTAGGTTCCAATGAACCAAGACGGATACGCTGAATCCCATCTACCTTATGAATATCTTGTAAAAGCTCTAACAGTGAAGTAATCTGTAGGTCTTTTCCATAGGATGCTATGTGTATACCCGTTAGCACAATCTCCTTAAATCCATTATCAGCCAGACGTTGTACCTCTTCCAGCACACTGACTGGTTGTCTACTTCGAATAGGACCTCTAGCATAAGGAATGATGCAATATGAGCAAAATTGATTACAGCCTTCCTGAATTTTAAGAACACCACGTGTCTTCCCTGAAAAGGTGCTTATGGGGGTATCCTCAAACTCTTGAATCTTCATGATATCCTCAACAGCGTTAATGGTGTCACCAGTGGCTTCTATCATCTCCACATACTCTACAATTTTACTTCGGTTTTTCGTACCTACAGCAAGCTTAACTCCTTCTATGGATAGCACTTCCTCTGCAGCCTGCTGAGCATAGCAACCAACCACTGCAATTATCCCGTGTGGATTGCTACGATGTGCCTTACGAATTATTTGCCTGGATTTCCTGTCTCCCAGATTGGTTACAGTACAGGTATTGACCACATAAACATCGGACTCTTCTTGGAAATCGACAATTTGGTAGCCTGCCTTTTCAAACTGCTCCTGCATGGCTTCCGTGTCGTATTGATTGGTTTTACATCCTAGAGTATAAAATGCTGCCCTCTTGGTAGGAACCATGTTACTATCTGTGTTCATTCCCATTCCTCCCAATGATACATTATTGCTGCTAGCACTGCCATACCTGCTGTTTCTGTTCTTAGAATTCGGGAACCTAGGGTAAGAGATTGCCAGCCGTGTTGCCTTGCTAGCTCTACTTCCGAATTATCCAAGCCTCCTTCTGGTCCAATTAAAAGTGCTATGGACTTAGGTGGAGTTACTTGACTGTGTAAAACCTTATGCAAACTCAGCTCTTTTTCCTCTTCCCAAAATAGCAGTTTAAGGTCTGCATTACATTCCTTTATAGCTTGTTTAATAGAAACAGGCTCTGAAACATGAGGTATTATTCCCCGCTTGCTCTGCTTAGCAGCCTCTTCTGCTACCTTCTGCCAACGTTGTGCCTTTTTTCTTGCATCTCTTTCGTCAGAAATACGCACCACAGTTCGAAGAGTGGTAATTGGTAACACCTCATAGATACCTAGCTCCACGCACTTTTGAATAATAACCTCCATTTTTGAAGCCTTTGGAAGACCTTGAAGCAAGCTTAGCTGTATCTTTGGCTCAGTTCCACTAGAAGCTGTCCCAACAATTTTCACCTCTATCAGGTTCTTATCCACATGCTGAATGAGTCCTTGATAATCGGTACCATGGCTGTCGCATAAGGTAATTTCCTCACCGATACCAAGACGTAGTACTCTTTGTATGTGATGGGCATCGTCTCCGGTAATTTTACCTATATTGTCCAGTATTTGTTCTGGTCCTACAAAAAACCTATGCATTGAGCTTGCACACCACCATGGCCCATTCTCCCTTTGTTTTAGTTTCAATTATTTCCAGTCCTGCGGTTTTCATCGCTCCTACTACATCAGTCAATCGATCCTGAATGATACCTGAGGTAATGAAAAGTCCATTTGGCTTTAGATAATCACTAATCGTGTCAGTCAATTGAATGATTACATCTGCAATGATGTTAGCAATAACCATATCATATTGACCTTGAATTGGGTCGAGCAAGTTTCCATGAATAACCTCTAATGAGTCCTCGACATGATTTCTCCTAGCATTTTCTGCTGTTATTCTCACTGCGTTGCTGTCTACATCAACAGCTGTTGCCTTTTCTGCACCTAATAAAATCGCAGATATACCTAACACTCCTGTACCACAGCCAATGTCCGCAACTTCTGCTCCTTTTTGAATATAGCGGTCTATTGCTTCTATACAAAGAGTAGTGGTCTCATGGGTGCCTGTGCCAAAGGCCATTCCAGGATCCATTTCCAGCACTAGCTCGTCTGCTTCCAATGCTGGTAGGGGTTCCCAAGATGGTTTGATCACCAAACGTTCACTTACCTTAATGGGCTTGTAATATTGTTTCCAGTTGTTGGACCAGTCTTCTTCATTAAGCGTACTTATGTTAATCTCTAGCGTGCCCATTTCTAAGCCATAGCTTTGCCGGCCCAACTGCTCTATCCTTTCCTTAATGAAAGCATATTTATCAGTAAATGAGGCATCGTTGCTTATATATGCTTTTACCAATACATCCTCCGACATATTAGCGAGGATGGAATCGTCAATATAATCCCAGGTGCATTCTTCTAGTTGAGCTAACTCAATATCGATTGGATCTTCCACAACTACCCCAGTAACCCCTACCTCATAGAAAGCCTGTGCTACCATGTCTGCACCTTCAGTAGTAGTTTTAACGATAATTTCTATCCAGTCCATACTGCACACCTCCTCATCCGCCGAATACATCCTTCATCTTATCAAAGAAGGATTTTTTCTGCTCTGCATCCCCTATTAACTGATCAAATTGCTGAATCAGTTCTTTTTGCTTTTCATTTAGTTTCTTGGGTACCTCTATATTGACTGTGACATATAAATCGCCAAGGGTATTCCCTCTTAGATGCTGTATTCCCTGATTACGCAATCGAAATACAGTGCCTGTTTGAGTTCCTTCAGGAATGTTGTACTTAACCTTGCCACCTAGACTTGGAACCTCTATTTCAGAGCCCAAGGCAGCTTGACCAAAGGTTATGGGTACATCACAGTATATATCATATCCTCTTCTAATAAACAGCTTATGAGGCCTTACAGTAATGGATACATAAAGATCACCAGATGGTCCACCTAGTTCTCCAGTTTGCCCTTCACCTCGTAAGGTAATGGCTTGATTGTTATCTATGCCAGCAGGTATGTTTACACTGATTTTTCGCACCCTGCGAATTTTCTTCCTGCCATGACATTTGGTACAGGGATTGGATATTATTGTTCCTTCACCGTTACATTTATCACATGCTTGCACATTTACAAATCTTCCAAAAGCTGTATTTTGAGCCTGCTGAATTTCGCCACTTCCATTACATTTCGAGCAAGTTTTTGAGTCCCCAGGTTTCTTAGCACCAGTACCCTTACAATCGGGACAGTTTTCCATGCGTACAACTTCTATTTCCTTTTTGGTTCCAAAGGCTGCTTCTTCAAAAGTAATATCCAAATTATATTGCAGATCGGACCCCCGAGTAGGACCTCTCCTCGATCTTCTTGAACCCCCGCCAAAACCTGATCCCCCAAAGAACATATCGAAGATATCACCAAAACCGCCTTCTCCAAAACCATTGAAGCCGCTAAATCCCTGGCCTGTAGGTCCGTCATGGCCGAATTGATCATATTGTGACCGAGCCTCAGGCGTGCTAAGAACCTGATACGCCTCATTAATTTCTTTAAATGATGCCTCTGCATCCTTGTCCCCAGGGTTTAAGTCAGGATGATATTTTTTAGCTAGCTTTCTGTAAGCCTTTTTCATATCAGCCTCTGAGGCATCTTTATTTAAACCTAATACTTCATAATAGTCTCGCTTTGCCAATTAAATCTTCACCGCCTATTTATGCAAAAAATCTTTGAAAAGGCCAAAGCTTTATGCCTTGGCCTTCCCATTATACCTGATTTTTTTAATAACGTCCATTTTCGTTACTATTTGTCTTCCTCGTCGTCTACTACTTCGTAGTCAGCATCAACTACATTGTCATCATTTCCAGCATGACCTGGATCCTGCTGGCCTGGATCTCCTCCCGGAGCGCCTCCAGCTTCTCCTTCTTGCTGATAAACCTTGCCAAAGACTTCATAGGATACTTCTGTAAGCTTTTCAGTTGCTGCCTTTATTTCATCTAAATTGTCAGACTCCATAGCCTTCTTCAATTCATCTACTTCTGCTTGAACTCTAGCCTGGTCAGCTGAATCGACTTTGTCTCCCAGTTCCTTCAATGTTTTCTCTGTGTTATATACCATAGAGTCTGCATTATTTCGAGTTTCTACCTCTTCCTTACGTTTCTTGTCCTCATCTGCAAAACGCTCAGCATCCTTTACTGCCTTATCTATTTCGTCATCTGAAAGATTAGAAGAAGCTGTAATGGTTATTTTCTGCTCGTTTCCAGTGCCCATATCTTTTGCAGAAACATTTACAATACCGTTTGCATCAATATCGAAGGTAACTTCAATTTGTGGAACTCCCCTAGGTGCAGATGGAATTCCTGTCAGCTGGAAGCGACCTAATGTTTTATTGTATGCTGCCATTTCTCTTTCTCCCTGGAGAACATGGATTTCAACGCTTGTCTGTCCATCTGCTGCAGTAGAGAAAACCTGGCTCTTATTAGCTGGTATGGTGGTATTTCTGTCAATGAGTCTGGTGGAAACGCCGCCCATGGTTTCAATGCCCAAAGATAGGGGAGTAACATCTAGCAGGAGAACATCCTTAACTTCTCCGCCTAAAACCCCAGCTTGTATGGCTGCACCAATAGCTACACACTCATCAGGATTGATTCCTCTGTCAGATTCCTTGCCGGTAATTTTCTTAACAGATTCCTGTACAGCAGGTATTCTGATGGAACCACCAACAAGAATTACCTTATCTATCTCTCCGGAGCTTAACCCAGCATCCTTTATTGCATTACGCAGAGGTACCATGGTTTTTTCAACCAAATCTGAGGTAAGTTCATTGAATTTGGATCG